>JAJFHW010000278.1 GCA_021775385.1 Hyphomicrobiales bacterium
TAAATTGAGTTTACAAGGGAACATTCAGTAGAAAATATGAGTTTGTGGAGAGAAGTTTTAAAATTTAGTCACAAGGACTACAGCAACTATTTCAGCCATTATCAAAGCAAAAATTATTCCAAACCCAAGAGCATTTATAGAGCTAAGTTCTTGAGTTTGATTGTCTGCTGTCTGGGAGCTACGATACCAGAGTAACAGACCAAACACAGAAAGTATTGAAAATGAACTCATGCTGTAGATTAAAACTGCAAGGGGGCCTAGCAATACATTTAACGAAACAGCCGTCGTTAAGCCAAATCCAATAAGCATTTGTAAAATAATGAATAAACTTATATATTTTTTATTTTTCATATCTAAAAGCATAACAAAAATAACTTTAAAAAGCGTGTGAAGAGTGTATCAATTTTTATTGAAAATTTTGAAGTTAACTTTAGATTTTAGTTTTTAAAAAACTAAATAGAAACGATCGCCAAAGAAATAAGCTAAGGCAAGCTACGCCACGCGAAGAGCGCCTCTTTAAGGAAGGTTATATAAAAAACTATTGGGCCTGCGCAGCAACACCTTGAGGATTTTCATCCTGTTGCTTAGGTTTCAGCTGAACAACTTTCGGTCGCCCCATGGCAAAGCCTTGCAAATAATCAATGCCTATGTTTCTGAGATAGCAGGCCGTTTCTTCATTATCGACCCATTCAGCAACTGTTTTCATATCAAATGATTTCGCAAGAGCAATCAATGAACCAACAAAAATTTGGTCTTCTTTACATTCCAAAATATCTTTGATGAAATCTCCATCAATTTTCACAACATCAACATCAAGAACACGTAAGTTTTTATAAGAAGAATATCCAGCCCCAAAATCATCAATAGCAACAGAGCAGCCAAGGTCTCTAAGGCTTGCAACAAAGCTAGCAGTTTCTTCAAGGTCATTAATCGAAACAGTTTCGGTAATCTCAACCATCAACCGCTCAATAATAGACCTATCACGCCCAGCTTTGGCGCGCATGACAATCAACCAGTTTGGATCATTTGTCGTCAAACTTGAAACATTCAAGGCAAGGTGAAGAGCTTCATCTTCTCTAAGAAGTTCGATAGCGAGTTCAAGTGTGCGATAATCAATGAGACGACAGAGACCAAGTTTTTCAGCAATTGGTAAAAATTTACCTGCTGGTATCATTTCACCATCGTTACATTCCATTACCAAAAGACATTCATGATGCTTAGCTTTGCGCGTGGTGGCATCAACAATCGGTTGTAACGAGAGGTGCATGCGTTTGTCATTTAGAGCCGAAATAATTTCATCAGCAATTTGTAAGTTCCGTTGGCGATGAGCCTCACGTTCCGAAGAATGTTCATAGACAACATAGGCATTGGTTGATTTGCGTTTTGTATTATCTAGCGCTTCCAACGAACGTGAAACAGCTTCTTGGGCACTATTCGCATATTGCGGCATCACCACACCGCCAATTGAAATGGTGACAGGTATAATGCCTTTGGATGTACGAATGGGTTCATCAGCGATGCTGTTTAATAGGCGAAGAGAAGTGCTGTGCAAGGCATCTGGACCACAGCGCGGTAGAATTAAGCCAAATTTATTCGCTGAGTAGCGACCAATAACATCATGCTTACGCAAGGCCTTTGCAAGCTGATACGCAACAGCGGCAATAACTTCATCACCAAGCTGGTAGCCAAAGGTATCATTAATGATAGAAAGGTTATCGATGGCCGCAATAACAAAGGAACCAAAGAGGTTGTTTTTGCGTGACCAGACAATTTGCTCTTCGAGAGCCTCATGTAATTTAATTCTGTTCTTTTGGCCGGTAAGTTCGTCATGTTCACTTAAATATTTTAAACGAACGGTTTCTATACATTCATTCTCATTTTCAAGCATGGTATCAAGCGAGCCAAGCTGCTCTGCTGTAAGGCTCACACCGTTGAGTGCAGGTGGAGTATCATCCCCAAGAATTCGACTAATTTCTTCAAGGGTTGCCGAATTATCAACGCTTATATCTTGAGAGCTTTGCTCATCACTAACGTCTGATTTTTTAAAAACAGCCTGATTTTGATTCTCTATATCCGACACTAACTTGCCCTAACCCTGAACGTATGACCAGCTCTCTCATATTGTGAGAAACCCGTGTTTCAGTAACAATCTCATATTAGTGTTGTTTCTTGGTTAATTTTCAGAAGCTTCTGGCGCAGAAGTTGCTTTGTCATTGATATAACTGAAAACAGGACAATTTTTGTTTCTAACAACCTCAAAATATCAAAAAAAGTCCCAAAATGGAACGTGACACTTGAAAATTACCGCAAAAAAACAAGTAAACAGTACTATAACTAACCAATCGGTAGATTTAGAGTACTCTCAAACAAGAAAAAATCTAGTAAAAAAACGTGAAAGTAGTTCATCCCAAATTACTGACAGGCGAAAAGGGGACCGTCGCGGATCTGTTAAGGCTCGGAAAAATATAACTTTTGGTGTAAAAAACGATGTATACAATTTTGACGTTAACTTAGAAAAAAAATTGTTTAACGCTCCGAAAATTAGTTCAATAGCGACAGCAAAAGCATATCAAAAAACCTCAGAAACCCATGTTAACTGGCGTTTTCCGGCTCGCTCAATGCTAAAAGAGGTCTGATGTGATCTGAAATGCCTGAAACTTATGAGGTCGGGTACTAAGAGGTTAGGTATTGTGCGTGTGAATTATAAGTGAGAGAGAGAGCCATAAAAAAGGGCACCTAAAAAGATGCCCTTTGAAAACAAATGATAATGTATCTGCCGTCTATTAATGTGTCGGTAAACCGGCGCCAACATTAAGATCTCTACGTGCCGCTCGTATGGTTACAGAGAAACCAGCGATCACATCGATTAAGCAAATAATCATAATGATAAAGAAGACAGATGTTGCAGCTTCTTTAACGACCAAGAATTCAATCAAACAAATCACGAAAACCAAAGTTGAAAGCCCATGATCAACCAGGCTGTTTCCACCAGTGCGTGTCGCTTTCAAAATTTCTAGAAATAATAGACCAAGTGATAAAATCACAAGTAAATTGCCAAGAGTAAAACTCCAAGTCGCGCCAGATAGCATCGGAACTTGAAATAAGACTTCATTAAAAACAACTGAAGGATCAAATACACCAGATGCATCAGCTTTATCAGGGCCAAAAATAAATACGATGATATTATAAACAATCACCGAAACTAATAACCAAGGTAAACTCAAAATCATAAGGGCCACTCCTCAAAAAACAACTGATCGCATCAAGTGCGAATTTCTCAAATAAATTCTACAAACACATATAAAGCTAAATAAAAGAAATTAATATGACCATTTAGCAATAAATAAACAAAGAGTTCTCTTATATGCACTTCAGCTTGCTCACAAGCAACTGCGTTAACTAAAAATCAACCTCCACATTAATGCGGAATACTCTAACCACCAATACCCATATCTCTGCGCGCAGCTGTAAGAGTAACAGAAAATCCTGCGATCACATCAATAAGCGCTGTAATCATAATAAAGAAAAACAAAGACGTTGCAGCAAATGGCACCATGATGAATTCAATAAGACAAATAATGAATACGATAATTGAAAGTGAATGATCAACAAGTGTAATGTCTGATGTGCGAGCAGATTTAATAATTTCAACAAACAAGGCTAAAAAGGCCATTAATAAAACAAGATCACCTATCGTGAAAGTCCAAGTGCCACCAGAAATAAGGCCAAGAGAGAAAAGCTTCGTGCTAAAAGTCGCAGCATGGTCTCCAGCTTCATCAGCTCCGCCAGTAAATGCAATGATATTATATAAAATGAGCGAAACAATCGTCCATGGCAGGTTTAGCAGCATAAATGGCTCCAATTATTATGTGGTGTAGTAGATATCCAAAAGATATCATAAAATTAAAACAAGATCTTAACCATAAACCTGAAGAAAGAAAAGGTAAAGATCAGCCCGAATGGAGCCAAGCGGTTGCTTGCAGCGGTTTCTGTTGGGAAACTGAAGCCGCATTAAAATAAGGTGGGCAACCGAAGCCCAAGTTAAAACTCATAGCCGTGAGAGAAAACAAAGCGATCTATACGAAGAAGGAGCCTAGTCACTTCGGCTAGGTGACCTAGGTGACATGGCAGCGCGAGCTGCCCGGTGCCTAGCACCGCCCCTCGGAGGCCAACTGCGATAGCAGTGGAATAGCCGTGAGAGAAAACAAGATTTCAAACACAAAAACGCCGCCCCGTTGCTTATTAAAAGCAATTTTGAGCAGCGTTTTGTAACTTCAAAAATTTTAAGAACTAGTGTCTAAAATTCTTCTTTAGCTTCAAGAATTTGACGACCACGATACATGCCTGTCTTCAGGTCAATGTGATGTGGACGGCGTAATTCACCAGAATCTTTGTCTTCAATGTAAGTTGGGTTCTTCAGCGCATCAGCTGAACGTCGGTGGCCGCGCTTTTGGCGCGAGATCTTACTTTTTGGAACTGCCATAACAGCCTATACCTCAAATATTTAATTAAAACAGCAATTTAGCGCTCAAGCTTTGATAAAATCAAATAGTATGAAAACCAAAGATGTCGCCGTCTGAGAATAATTAAAAATCAGACGAAAGCTGTAAAAATTTCATGCGAAAATCATCCCAAAGCCAAAAGACTGAGGGTTAAGCTGGTTGATATACATGCCTTTTGAGATTTTGGCTAGCTTTTAATGCAATAATATAGATCAAAATAGAAAAATCATCGAACTCTGGAGTTTACCTAAGGACACATTTGACCCAAGGGCTTGAGTTAATCATTCTTTTTTTAATAATTGCAGCAATCTTACGCGTATATGGCCCCGGGCGACCAGCACGACGAACAATAGGGTTGGGTAATGCGGCAGCTAAACGGGCGGCTTGAAGTGATGTTATTTGATGAGGTTTCCGTTTAAAATGATGACGCGTCGCAGCTTTAGCGCCATAAACACCCGGCGCCCATTCTACTATATTGAGATAGATCTCCATTTGCCGCCGTTTAGACCACATCATGTTCATCATGTAGGCCATGGGCAGTTCTAGAGCCTTGCGAATATAAGATCGATCAGCCCACAAAAATAGGTTTTTAGCTGTTTGCATGGTGATGGTGCTTGCGCCGCGTGGTTTTTTTGCTCCCTCAAGAGCTTCCTGCCAGGCTTTTTCAACTTGTCGCCAGTCGATCCCGTTATGACGGCAATATTGACCATCTTCAGACATTATCACTGCCCTGACAAGGTGAGGTGATATTTTTTCAATATCGACCCACTCGTGGCGCACCACTCCGCCACTTAACTTGTAGCGTAACATTTCGGTAGACGTGGGAGGGTTGAAGTAACGAAGAGCAAACACGGTGAGGAGTGAAGCAGTCACAGCCCCAACTATGATCCGAGAAGAAAAATACCAAAGCAAGCCAAAAAGGGATTTTGGAGAAAAAGGTACCTTTAAGAAGGGAGCCTTTAAAATTTTATAACTCTTGGCAAACATGGATACTACGATCAAAGTTACGAAAGGGGAGGTTGGTTGACAGCCTTTCTTAAATACTCAATTTAGAAACTATGCAATTCTTAAGAATAAAATAATATATAAAATCACTTGTCTGACCATAAGGTGATATGGAAAAGGTTAAAACTTAAATTTAAGGCATTCTCTATATTTTAAGCCTAAAAGCCCAAAAAATATATGACAATTGTGATGCTAAAACTGATGAATGTGTAAAAAATGACAACAGATAATTTTGAAACCAAACTAGAAAAAGCTGTAAAACAAGTTGAAAACGGTCTGAAGGCACATTTAGCATCAGATGATGAAACTCCAGAAATTCTGCTTGAAGCAATGCGTTATTCAAGTCTGGATGGTGGCAAGCGCCTGCGCCCTTTTTTAGTTAATGAAACGGCATCTCTATTCAAAGCTGAACACCAATTGGTCACAGAAGCAGCAATCGCAATTGAATGTGTTCATTGCTATTCTCTTATCCATGATGATTTGCCGTCAATGGACAATGATGAATTGCGCCGTGGTCGCCCTACTCTCTGGAAACATACAGATGAAGCCACCGCCATCTTAGCGGGCGATAGCTTACAAACTCTTGCCTTTGAAATTCTCTCAAATGCTCCAACACCCACCAACTCATACATAAAGTCTCAGTTGATAAACGGCCTTGCCAAAGCTGCAGGTAAAACTGGCATGGTTGGTGGCCAAATCAGAGATATGGCAGCCGAGAAATCAAGTGAAGTAAATTTTGCAGATATTCTTATGATCCACTCTCAAAAAACTGGAGCGCTGATTTCTTTTGCAGCTGAAGCTGGTGCGATTATCGGTGGTGCTGATCATCATGCAAGAGAAGCTATCAAGCTCTTTGGTCAAAAGCTTGGCCTGGCCTTTCAGTTAAAAGATGATTTACTGGATATCGAAGGCACAACAGATGATTTAGGTAAGACAGCAGGTAAAGATCAAGCATCTGGCAAAGCCACATTGGTCTCTGTCTTAGGTCATGAAAAAGCGGTTACGTTTTTATCAAGCTTAAAAGATGGCGCTCTCTACGCCCTTGAGCCTTTTGGTGAAAAAGCTGAAACTCTGCGCGAAGCAACGAAGTTTGTTTGCGATAGACAGAATTAAATCATGCCTTTAAACGGTCGATTTCTTAAGCTAATGCAATGAGAAATATAAATTATTTACAAAAAAATTGAGAGGAATTCCTGTGCCGAAACGAAGCAAAAACATTTTGATGTGTAAATTATCTCTCAGTATATTTGCAGCATTCATACTACAAGCGGCATTGGTTACAAATTCCCACGCAAAAGAGCAAACTCTAACAGCAGAAGAATGGGCCTTGCTCAGGTTATCTGAATATAAACACCGTGTCCGCAAGCGCATTGGCAGTGATTATATTGTTTCCATCAATTCCATTCGCAATAAATTTTTGGAAAACTTCGACCAGTCTGATTTTGACGGAGATGGCATAACAGTTGAAGATTTTGAAATTCTAGAAATGCAAAAAGAACAAAGAGGATTTGCATTTAAAATACAGAATTGGTTGATGAAAGACCTCAACCGAGATTTCAAAGTGACGAAAAAAGAACTAAAACTTTTCTATCACAAGCAGGCCAGCAGATCTCTAAGGTCAGGTCAAACATTTATAAGAAAAACCAAAGAGCAAATAGACCAAGCCCTGGAAGATATGATCCTGAGAGACTTGGTAATGGATACAAATGGCGACGATGTGGTCTCATTTGAAGAAACCAAAAGCTTTTATGAAAAGAACAAAAACAAACGCCGCTTTCCAAACAGGTTCGGCAGGTATAACCGCTACAATATTTTATATAACAAAAAGATCCCGTATTCTTTTGACCTGAATAACAATGGCGTCATTGAGAAAAAAGAATATCTTCAGATCATTGATCAAACCATCAAAGCGTACAATACAGACAATAACGCAATTCTCTCATCAGAAGAGCAAAGAGCAATAGAAACTGCAAAAAAATCAATCCGCCAAAAATTCACCACCAAAAAATTCTGGCGCAAACCTCAACGTAAAAAGTTAAATGATGATAAATTGAGCAAGGAAATTTAGGTTATTTTCCAAGGAGTTAGCCCTATTTTCCAAAAATTGTATTAACAATTTTATCTGCGCACCTCTGAGCTCGAGCATTCAGGCCATCTTTAAGCCTCTTAGCTTGATTTGCAAATAACTCATCATATGTTGGGGCTTGTTCAGCATTTTTCAAACCATGTTCAACACAGCTTGCGCTAGCAATAATGCTATTATTTCTCAAATCCCTCAATTCTGCAGTGGCTCCATAATTAGCAGAATATTTACTAAAGTTGAGAGTTCCATGAGCTGCGCCAAAGGCAGTACTCATAACTTTTAATTCATACTGCGCATATTTACCCTTTTCGACCACGTGCATTTTATGCTGGGTCGAAAGACGCTGTTTTAATTTTTGACTAATAGTTAGGGCTGGGTCTTTGATATTATATGTGACAGCTAAATCTTCACTCAACGCATGAACAGCTATAAATCCTAATAAACCCTGACTAGCTAAAAACCCTTTGCTTGGCGTTGTGATAATAAATTTTGGTCTATCACCAGTAGAAATAAGAAGCTTCTTATTTTGAATGGCAGTAGCGCCACTTGTATCAATTTGTTTATTGCTAGCACAACCAGGTAGAACTGAAAGACATATGATGACCATATAAATCTTTCTGCCAGTTAAATAACTCATAAATTTCCCCCCAAAGGCCAATATTCTTTTTTTGTAATAAGATTTCCACTTAGGCCTATACGGCATTATATTAAGCTGAGGAGTATTTTGCAAATAAGATTGAAGTAATAATTTAAAATAAAACCGATAAAGCAACTCGGCTTTAGCCAAGAGAGAGATAAAGTTACTCCTCACCGCCAAACTGTGTCTCAATAAAATTCTGAACGATCTCCAGAAATTCTTCTGCTATCCACTCGCCGCGTATCAGATCAGCCTGAGCGGAGCGTAAGCGAGCGCAGATAAGCTGATCGTAGAAAAAAAAGATCAGCCTGAGCGGAGTGTAAGCGAGCACAGATAAGCTGATCGTAGAAAAAAAGATCAGCCTGAGCGGAGCGTAAGCGAGCACAGATAAGTTGATCGTAGAAAAAAAGATCAGCCTGAGCGGAGTGTAAGCGAGCGCAGATAAGCTGATCGTAGAAAAAAAAGATCAGCCTGA
>JAJFHW010000279.1 GCA_021775385.1 Hyphomicrobiales bacterium
AGATAACATTAAAATGCTCTCTCGCAAGGAAAATGAGGGGGGAAAACAGGTGAAATTATGTTTCTGAATGTTGCATGGAATTTCATTTTCTATAGCGAAAAGGATGCTTTTGTGAGAGATAATTATCGCTCTTACAGGTAGTTTTGTAGGAACGGGAGGTTGTAGCCGGCTTTTTCTACTGAGTTGATGATGTCTTTTGGTTCTGCTTTACCAATTTGAGAGAAAGCCCAAAGTGTTATTGACCTTGTGCCTGAGCGACAATAAGCGAATGCAGGGCCGTTTATTTTAGCGATGAGTTCTTTTGTTTGCTCAACTGCCTCCATTGGTAGTGTTCCTGATTGGATGGGGAGGTAATAATAGTCCAAACCAGCTTCTTCAACAATAATACGGATTTCGTCTGAAGTTGGTTGCTCTTCTACTTCGTGATCTGGCCGGTTATTGATGATGGCCACATATCCGAGTGCTTTGATCTCTTTGATATGTTCAGGGCTGATTTGTGGGGCGACAGCAAAATCGCTTGTGACAGTTCTATAATCCATCGTTTCAGTTTCCTGTTTCAGTCTTTCAGAAATATTAAAGAACAAAGTGTTTGTTTTTTGGGTACTTTTAAGACCTAAGTTCGCTTTTTTATCATTCGCTAATGGTCTAAAACTCCATTCAGAGTGTTTATTGTCGATTGAATTGATAGTCAATTCAGAAAATCATCTCAATTTGAGGTTTTAGCCTCGTAAAAGCTCTAAAAATTGAAGTAATTGCTATTATTATTATATGTGTGATTGCTTAAGTACGAAAGATATTTATAAGATAAAAGATAGGTTATTTCATTTAATTTAGGAGGAGAACTATTATATGTCGGATGATCAAGACATTGTAATTGCTAGTGCTGTTAGAACAGCTGTTGGCTCATTTAATGGTAGTTTAGCCAGTGTTTCAGCGCATGAGCTTGGACAAAAGGTAATTTCAGAAGCTATCTCTCGAGCTGATGTTGCTCCTGGGGATGTGAGTGAAGTTATTTTGGGACAAGTTCTAACAGCTGGAAAGGGACAAAACCCTGCTCGTCAAGCGTCTGTTGGTGCTGGATTGCCTCATGAAACTCCTGCTGTGACCATCAATCAGGTTTGTGGTTCAGGTCTTAGAACTGTGGCTTTGGGCATGCAAGCGATTAAAAGTGGTGATGCGAAAATCGTTGTTGCTGGTGGCCAGGAATCTATGAGCCAATCTACACATGTGGCGCATATGAGAAATGGCACGAAAATGGGCAACCTGGAAATGGTTGATTCCATGATTAAAGATGGTTTGTGGGATGCTTTTAATGGTTACCACATGGGGACCACTGCGGAAAATGTAGCTAAAGAATTTCAAATTGATCGCCAGACTCAAGATGAGTTCGCTCTAGCCTCCCAAAACAAAGCTGAAGCCGCACGGGCTGCTGGTAAATTTAAAGAAGAAATCGTACCAGTAACTGTTAAAACGCGTAAAGCTGAAGTTGTTTTTGATCAGGATGAGTATATCCGTGAAGGTGCGGTTATTGAAAACATGACCAAACTTCGTCCTGCTTTTGACCGTGAAGGCACTGTGACGGCTGGTAATGCGTCTGGTATCAATGATGGTGCGGCTGCGCTTGTTCTTATGTCAGCTGCTGAAGCTAAGTCACGCGGCATTGAGCCTTTGGCTCGGATTGTTTCATTTGGTCAGGCTGGTGTTGATCCAGCTGTTATGGGGACAGGCCCAATTCCAGCGTCTAAAATAGCTTTAGAAAAAGCTGGATGGACCATTGATGACCTTGATGTGATTGAAGCTAATGAAGCTTTTGCAGCGCAAGCGATTGCTGTAAATAAAGGCCTTGGCTGGGATACATCTAAAGTGAACGTAAATGGCGGCGCCATAGCAATTGGTCACCCGATTGGAGCTTCTGGTGCGCGTGTTCTTGTGAGCTTGCTGCATGAAATGAAGCGCCGTGGCAGTGCCAAAGGTTTGGCAACACTTTGTATCGGTGGTGGTATGGGTGTGGCTCTTTGTGTTGAGCGTGCTTAATTTATAAATACTGAAATAAAAACATTTAAAAATTTAGGAGAAAACATATGGCACGTGTAGCTGTTGTAACTGGTGGAACCCGGGGTATTGGCCGGGCTATTTCTGAAACATTGAAAGCAAAAGGCTATCAGGTTGCGGCCAACTATGGCGGCAATGATGATGCGGCTAATAAATTTCAAAGTGAAACTGATATTCCTGTATTCAAATTTGATGTGGGTTCTTTTGAAGGATGTACTGAAGGTTTGGCTGCGATTGAAGAAAAACTTGGGCCAGTTGATGTTATCGTGAACAATGCTGGTATTACTAGAGACTCTATGCTTCATAAAATGTCTCAAGAGCAATGGGAAGAAGTGATCCGTGTTGATTTAACATCTCTCTTTAACATGACACGTCCTGTGATTAATGGCATGCGTGAACGTGGATTTGGACGGATTGTTTCAATCTCTTCAATCAATGGTCAAAAAGGTCAAATGGGTCAGTCAAACTATTCAGCTGCCAAAGCTGGTTTGATCGGTTTTTCTAAAGCATTGGCTCAGGAAAATGCTCGTAAAGGCATCACTGTGAATGTTGTAGCGCCAGGTTATGTTGATACTGAAATGGTTGCAGCTGTTCCTGAAAAAGTGCTTGAGAGCATCATTGCACAAATCCCTGTTGGTCGTCTTGGTAAGGCTGAAGAGATTGCTGAGTGCGTGGCATTTTTAGCAAATGATAACACTGGCTTTATCACTGGTGCAACTATCACGGCTAATGGTGGACAGTACTTCACGTCCTAGAGCATGTCACTAATTGTTGAATTC
>JAJFHW010000280.1 GCA_021775385.1 Hyphomicrobiales bacterium
TAACTTTAAATTCAATATCATCAATCACACTAGGCAAGGTGTAAAGATAACTCCCATCTCCGCGAATAAGAATTGGATCGGAAAGCGATGACGCTTCAATAGATTGTTCCCCGCGCACAAGGTCAGTCCAAACAACCGAGCGATCTTCAAGCTTAAAGCGCCAATGCGGTGTACGCCCTTCCGCTTCCAATTCAGCTCGCTCCTCATCACTCAACTCTAAAGCCGCTCTATCATATACAGGCGGTAACCCACGTGACATTTGCCGCTTGCGCTTTCGATCTAATTCATCTGCTGTCTCATAACAAGGATAAAGCCGTCCCTCTGCCTTTAATTTCTCAGCAACGGCATCATATTTATCAAACCGTGTAGATTGACGAGCCTCAAAGTCCCAGCTTAATCCAAGCCAGGTAAGGTCAGTTTTAATACCGTCCACATATTCTTCTTTAGAGCGCTCTAAATCCGTATCATCAATCCGCAACATAAATTGCCCAGCTTCTGCACGAGCATAAAGCCAGTTAATCAATGCGGGCCGTAAGTTACCAATATGAATTTTCCCTGTAGGGCTTGGCGCAAAGCGCGTAATCACAGTCATTTTATTCTCAATTCTTTCAAACTAAAACTAGGTTTCAATAGGCGGCCTCAATAACAAAGAATACAAAACTCTATTGATCTCTATATTTATTCGTAATCGGGTAGCGCCGTCCGCGCCCAAAATTTTTCGATGAGATTTTAACACCTGGTGCCGCTTGCCGGCGTTTATACTCAGCTAAATAAACCAAATGCTCTATGCGTTTCACAACACTTGCCTCATAGCCACCTTTCTCAACAATTTGAGAAACCGGCATTTCTTTTTCAATCAAACATTCCAAAATATCGTCAAGTTCATCATACGGTGGCAAACTATCCTGATCAGTTTGGTTTTCCCGCAATTCAGCAGTAGGCGCTTTTGTAATGATATTTTCCGGAATGACAACACCACTCGGCCCTAAACACCCAGCAGGCAACTGCTTATTCCGCAAGACTGAGAGCTCATAAACTTTTGTTTTATAGAGATCTTTAATCGGGTTAAAGCCACCATTCATATCACCATACAAAGTCGCATACCCAACAGAAACTTCAGACTTATTCCCAGTCGTCACCAGCATATCACCGGTTTTGTTAGAAAGCGCCATCAACACAACACCACGTAAACGAGATTGTATATTCTCTTCCGTCACCCCGCCAATACCATCAAGCATAACAGGCGCAATCACACCGCCCACAGCCTCAACAGCAGATGCAATTGGCAAAGTCTCATATTGAACACCTAAGTTCTTCGCGCATTCAGCCGCATCATCAAGGCTATCTTGCGCCGTGTAATGATAAGGAAGCATCACACAATGCACCCGATCAGCACCTAGGGCATCAACGGCCATCGCAGCACAAAGCGCACTATCAATACCGCCAGATAATCCTAGCACAACGCCTTTAAAACCATTTTTATTCACATAGTCGCGCAAACCAACAACGCAAGCCGTATAAGCAGAAATATCCCCCTCATCAATCGGGTGGATTTCACCTTCAATGACACGCCAACTCTCATCAGTACGCTCAAATTCAACAAGTCCAATATGGTCTTGAAATCTAGGGAACTGTGCGCCAAGTGTGCAATCGCCATTCAATACCAGTGTATCTCCATCAAACACCAACTCATCCTGGCCGCCAACCTGGTTAACATAAATCAAAGGAAGTTTCGTCTCTGCAACCCGAGCAACTGCGATGTTCATTCTAATGTCATGCTTATCAAGACGGTAAGGCGAGCCATGAATAGAAACCAAAATTTCAGCACCTGTTTCTTCTAAACATTCAGGAACTTCACTAGTCCATATATCTTCACAGATAGGGACACCTAGGCGCACACCTTTAAAATTAATCGGCCCTGGCAAAGGACCTGCCTCAAAAACACGTTTTTCGTCAAAAACACCATAATTAGGTAAATCAACTTTATAGCGAGTTGTAGAAATCTCTCCATCTTCAAGCAAGAGCACAGCATTATAAAGAGAGGTTTTCTCTCCCCTCTCCTCTAACCAAGGCGCTCCAACTAAAATTGCTGGCCCCTCACTAGTCACTTTAGCAAGCTCAAGCGCAGCAAGCTTCACAGCCTCTTGAAAAGAAGGTCTCAACACCAAATCTTCTGGTGGATATCCAGTAATGAAAAGTTCAGGCAACACCAACATATCCGCACCAAGCTTCTTAGCTTTAGCATGCGCATTCATTGCAAGAGCCACATTCCCTGCCAAATCCCCCAAAACAGGGTTAAGCTGTCCCAATGCAAATTTTAAACGGTCAGTCATCTATGCCCCGTCCTGTATCTTAAATACGTGTCATCTAAAAGATGTTTATATAGCAAAACTCTTAGTCCAGACAAAAATAAACCGCACACTAAAAAGAAATGTAATTTCTAAATCCGTGCGCGGTCTACAATATTTTTATTTAAGCTGTTTTTGCTTCTGAAACTCGGTTACCGTGACGGTCTTTCTTCATGCGTTCAGCAATAAGGAAAGCAAGCTCCAAAGCCTGGTCTGCATTAAGGCGTGGATCACAATGAGTATGATAGCGTGCTGATAAATCAGCTTCTTTCACAGTTTTTGCGCCGCCAATACATTCAGTCACATTCTGGCCAGTCATCTCAACATGAACACCGCCAGCATGAACCCGCTCAGCCTGACAAATATCAAAGAAGCTCTCAACTTCACTTAACACCAAATCAAATGGCCGAGTTTTATAACCTGTTGACGCTTTGATCGTATTGCCATGCATCGGGTCACAAGACCAAACAACCTTGCGTCCTTCTTCTTGAACCTTACGAACAAGACGTGGCAAATGGGCTTGAACATCATCAGCACCGAAGCGGCAGATCAACGTTAAACGACCAGCTTCATCTTCAGGGTTCAGCGTATCAATCAAACGCATCAAATCATCTTCAGAAATAGAAGGACCACATTTCAAACCAATTGGGTTTTTAATACCCCGAAGAAACTCAACATGAGCATGATCAACCTGGCGAGTTCTGTCACCAATCCAGATAAAGTGACCAGAAGTCGCGTATGTTTCACCTGAAGTTGAATCAACACGAGCAAACGCTTCTTCATAGCCAAGCAACAAGGCTTCATGACTTGTGAAAAAGTTAGTAGCTGTTAGCTGGCGTGTATTGTCTGAATTAATCCCACACGCTTTCATGAAATCTAATGTTTCAGTAATACGAGTAGCAATTTCACCAAACCGTTCAGCCGCCGGGCTATTTTCTAAAAAGCCCAAAGTCCATCTGTGTACATGCTCAAGGTTAGCATAACCACCCTGCGCAAAAGCACGCAATAAATTAAGCGTTGCAGCAGATTGACGATATGCCTTTAGTTGGCGCCGCGGATCAGGAATACGATCTTCTGATGTAAAGTCGATACCATTAATGATGTCGCCTCTGTAAGAAGGCAATTCAACACCATCTTTTGTCTCCATTGGAGCAGAGCGAGGCTTAGCAAATTGACCAGCAATCCGGCCAACTTTAACAACAGGAACAGAACCGGCATAAGTTAGGACCACAGCCATCTGCAGCATAACCCGGAAGAAGTCGCGAATATTGTCACCATGATGCTCACTAAAGCTCTCAGCACAATCACCACCTTGCAACAAAAACCCATCACCTGTAGCAACACGACCAAGGCGCGCCTTCAGGTCACGAGCTTCACCTGCAAAAACCAAAGGAGGAAAAGAACTAAGAGTTTTCTCAACTTCTTTTAGTTCATCCATATTTGGATAATCCGGCACTTGCAATATTGGCTTAGACCGCCAGCTATTTGGGCTCCAGTTTTGGCTTTGGTTCTGGCCCCGGTTCTGGCTTGAAGACTTTGCCATAACAATAAACACTCCCTATCAAAAAGGTAAAAGACGTAAAATATATAGTCAAAAATAAAGTCAGAAGACTTATATCGTATCCCCTAATGATCATAATTCTAGAAAGAAACAACCATATAAATACGATTTGATAATTTTAAGGGAAACCCCTCTTTAAAGAAAGCGGTTATAGGCCATTCCAGATAGATTTGCCAATCCAAAATGAGAAAAACAGCTTTTTTAGGGTTTACCCCTAGCTTATAAAGCAGCCATCATCCCGCCATCAACTGTAATCCCTGAGCCAGTCATATATGAGGCATCATCAGATGCTAAGAACAAAGCCGCTTTCGCAATTTCCTCTGGTTCACCAAAACGCCCCATCGGGGTGCGCGCTAAAATCTGTTCTTTCACAAATGGGTTTCGAACAAACCGGCTCGTCAAATTAGTTGCCACAAACCCTGGGCAAAGATAATTTACTCTGATGTTATAAGGCGCATACTCAACAGCAAGCCCACGAGAAAGAGACGCCATCGCAGCTTTTGTCGCTGAATATGCACTCATTTGCCGCGTTGAGCGCGTGCCCATAACAGACGCCAAATTAACAATCGCAGCATTCTCTGAAGCCCGAAGCAAATCCAAACCATCTCGCGCAAAACGAGCACCACCAACCAGGTTCACCTGTAAAACCAGGTTCCACTCTTCATCAGTCATATGACGCAAATCAGTACGCACATTCATCCCAGCATTATTTACAATAATATCTAACTTACCAGAATGATCCGTAATTTGTTGAATAGCATGCTTAACAGAAGGACCATCAGTTACATCAGCGATAACTTCAAGCGCTTGCCCACCAGAGTTTTTAATTTGCCCGGCAACATCCTGAGCTTTTTCAGGATCAATATCAATCACATAGACAAAAGCCCCTTCAGAGGCAAATTCACGGGCAATCGACGCCCCAATGCCAGATCCAGCACCAGTAACCAACGCATAACGATCATTAAAACGGTTCATAATCACTCTCATAAATAGATGAATTTCAGGCTGTTTTACGCCCAAAGGGCGAGGCCGTAAACTCATAAATTAATTGTTTTTGGCGCCTCACAAGTTGTTGTTGGCTAGGAAAACAGCGAAATACGGGGTTATTGCCCCGTATAAGTTGTTTGACGACGTCAAACGCGACTTGTGAGAGCGTCCGTAGGATAAGGCTAATCTGGCTCTTACCAAAAGCAGTTAAATTATGAGTTTAGGGCCTAAATAGGCCAGCTTTTTCAAAGCCAGCCTACATTCACTTTATAAAGAAGAAACGGAAATTCATGAATTTGGTTAATATGTTATATATTAACACCCCCAAAACCATGTTTAGGGCCTAAGCACTAAGGCCTAGAATATGACTTATCTTTCATAGTCACCAACTCTTCAGCCGCTGAAGGGTGCAAAGCAACCGTCGCATCAAAATCAGCCTTCGTCGCACCCATTTTCAAAGCAATACCCAGCGCTTGCGTCACTTCTCCAGAATCTGGCCCTAAAATATGCACACCAAGCACCTTCTGGCTTGCCTGTTCGACAATTATTTTCATCAAGGTACGCTCAACGCTGTTAGAGATCGTATTTCTCATTGGGTTAAATTGACTTTTATAAACATCAATCGTCCCATATTGCTCAAGCGCTTGTTCTTCAGTTAAACCAACTGTACCAACTTCTGGCTGTGAAAACACAGCAGTTGGAATTTGGCTATGATCAACTTTGCTAGGATTGTCTTTAAAAACGGTCTCAACAAAAGCTGCCCCTTCACGAATGGCAATCGGCGTTAAATTAACCCGGTCTGTCACATCACCAACCGCATAGATTGACGGAACTGAACTTTGTGAGAACTCATCAACTTCAATTTTACCATTGCGCCCTAACGCAACACCAACCGTCTCAAGCCCGAGCCCTTTAGTTAATGGCACACGCCCCGTTGCAAACATAACAAGCCCTGTTTCAAGCGTCGATCCATCTTCAAAATGTAGAACAAGACCATCATTAGTATCTTTGCCATTTGTCTTTTCTATCTTTTTAGGAGACGCATTCAAGCGAACATCAACACC
Source organism: Hyphomicrobiales bacterium (assembly GCA_021775385.1). Classification (GTDB taxonomy): domain Bacteria; phylum Pseudomonadota; class Alphaproteobacteria; order Rhizobiales; family HXMU1428-3; genus HXMU1428-3. Next base: position 5,961 of record JAJFHW010000280.1, read on the forward strand.
GCGTGCCTGCATCGCTTCGGTCAATCCATCCCGAACATCTTCATCAAACCCGCGCAGCACTGAAGGTCCACGATAAGCAAGAGTTGTTTTAGAGCCAAGTCCATTAAGAATAGAAGCAAACTCAACAGCAATATACCCACCACCAATGACCGTTACATGTGATGGCAAAGTTTTAAGGTCAAAGACTTCATTTGATGTAATACCGAGTTCAGCCCCTTCAAGATCTGGTTTAAAAGGAGTACCACCAACTGCAATAAGAATAGTCTTAGCGCTTATCGTCCGGCCTTCATTCACTAATTTGATTTCATTTGGCCCAGTAACAACAGCTCTGTCTTCAAAGGCTGTACAACCAGCTTTGCCTAGATTTGTCAGATAAATCTGGCTAAGACGGCTAATTTCTTTATCTTTAGCCGCAACAAGCTTCGTCCAATCAAAGCCTTTAGGCTCGACATCCCAGCCAAAGCCACGCGCATCTTCAAATTCCCCATGAAACCGAGACGCATAAACAAATAGCTTTTTCGGAACACAGCCCCTGATCACACAAGTCCCGCCATAGCGATATTCTTCAGCAACAGCAACTTTAGCTCCAGCCTGTGAAGCAAGCCTTGCAGCACGAACACCACCAGAACCGCCACCAATTACAAATAAATCATAGTCAAAAGACTGCTCATTCGTCATCTTGCGATCTTCCTCTTAAACAGCTTCAGTTTCATCATCAAACGGCGCTTCAAAAACTGTAACACCTTCAGCACCACCAATAATAGCTCGCTCGGTTATTCCAAGAAACAAACCAGATTCGATAACTCCAGGAATAAGAGACAGACAATCAGCTAACTCTTCCGGATCGGGAATAACTCCAAAGTGACAATCAATAATATAATGACCACCGTCCGTCTTAAAGAATTCACCATCAGATGTCTCTCTAACTTGCAGTTCTTGTTTTAAATCAAGTTCAGCACAAAGCACAGAAATCATCTCAAAAGTCGAACGCAAGCCAAATCCATCAACTTCTACAGGCAATGGAAATGCACCGAGTTGATCAACAACCTTACTTTCATCAGCAATAATAATTAATCGCTCAGACGCCATTGCGACAATTTTCTCACGCAAATGAGCGCCCCCACCACCTTTTATAAGGCGCAGTTCTTGATCAAGTTCATCAGCACCATCAACAGTGACATCAAGAAACGGTTCTTCATCAAGTGTCGCCAATTGAATGCCTAAATTGCCAGCTTGTATTTCACTGGCCCGTGACGTTGGCACACAAACAACATCCAATCCATCTTTCACCCGCTCACCAAGTAAGTCAATAAAGATGGCTGCAGTTGAGCCAGTTCCTAAGCCCACCTTCATGCCATCTTCAATAAGTTCAAGCGCCGCTTTTGCAG
>JAJFHW010000029.1 GCA_021775385.1 Hyphomicrobiales bacterium
CCTGTGTCTTTATCAATAACAATCCCCTCGTGAAAAGTAGTGCCATCTGGGCTAACTTTCATATGGAAATCATCATCGCCTGTTAAGCCGAATTCTGCACGACCTTCAAACCCTGTTTGAAACATGACACTTGCATTATCAGCACTTGAGTTTTTATTTATTTTCAACTGATGATCAGAGCCATTGTGATTAAACAAGGTAGCGTCAGAATTCACTGAGAATTTATTTGTCGTATCAGCGGTTGCATTCACCCCGAGCAAATCACCTGTTACAGGGTTTAAGTTTGTGCTGCCTCCCCCTGAACTAGTGAGCACATTCCAGAGTGTTCCATCAAATACAGCTTGAGTATCTTCATCTATAATCCAAGCTACCCAGCCTTCAGCTGGTTCGTAAAATCGCCATGCGCCATCTTGCCAGGCTGCAATTTGGTTTTCTTTTCCTGCCCACTCAGCAGTTGCTGTGCTTGCTATGATAAAACAAGCGCCTTCAACAGGTAATGATGGTGGTGTTGAGAGGTCTTTATCTTCAACTGTTAGCTGCGTTAAGATATCTAGATTGGTAATCGCATCATTATGAGTGACGTGTTTTTGTGCTTGTGCACTTTGTATAAAGGGAAGTTTTAGGTTTGCAGACTTATCACTCATTTTTACCATTCCTGTAGACCAACTTATTAATTTATTCTGATCTAAGAAATATATAATAGTATTCTGTAGCGGGGATAGAATTGCACACTTTTTGAACTTTTATCGTTTTCGTTATTATTAAATATGTTTAATTTTCTAGCGCTTTTATTTTGAGTGATTGAGTATATAATCTTTTATGTCCATTTTAATTGGAGGAGAGATATATGAATAATCGCCCAAATTTTTCAGGTTTGTTGCTTTACTTTTCTCTCATACTTATTTTTATATCAAGCACTTCTTTTCAAGCGAATGCTAAGCGAATTGCCTTAGTGATTGGCAATGACAATTATTCATCTGTTGCAAAACTAGAAAAAGCTGTAAGTGATGCCAGGTCTATTGCTCAGACCTTAAGAACCGTTGGCTTCACGGTTACCCATTTAGAAAATTTAAATAACCGCGCAATGACACGTGGCATTTATTCCGATTTTATTTCTTCAATTAAAAAAGATGACGAAGTTTTATTCTACTACGCTGGTCATGGTATTGAGATTCGCTCTCGAAATTATTTATTGGCTACTGATATCCCTAAAGTAAAACCTGGTAATGAAAGGTTTGTAACCAAAGAAGCGTTTGCTGTTGATGATATTATCCAAGCGGTGCAAGAAAGGGGCTCGCGGTTGGCTATTTTCATCTTAGATGCTTGCCGAGATAATCCATTTCCAAAAGAAGGCACACGTTCAATAGGAAGTACTCGTGGTCTTGCTCGCAGCGATCCTCCTAAGGGGACTTTTGTTATGTATTCGGCTGGGTCACGGCAAGCGGCACTTGATAGACTTTCTTCCTCTGACCGCAATCCAAACTCGGTTTACACACGAAAGCTGTTACCACTTATAAAAACTCCCGGACTTAAACTTACTGAAATGGCGAAACAACTTCGAGGAGAAGTTGAAGAGCTGGCTAACAAGGTCAATCATAATCAATACCCAGCTTATTACGACCAGATGAAAGGGGAGTTTTATTTTAGTTCCTCTTCCGGTATTAAGAAGAAAATTACCACAGGCCATAATATTGATAAGTCTAAATCTAAGATTTCTGCTCTTGAAAACAGATTAAAGGATTTAGAATCTCAGCTTCAAAAAAAGAAACATAAGAAAGATGCTGTAGCTGAAAAAAATGAGATACCAGTAAGAATTCAAAGTGAAGTTGCTAAAAAGAAAACAGCTTTAGTTACTGCTCCGAAAAAACCTCTTATTCCAACAGACAACCGCTCTTTAAAAATAGCTGAGCATGTGGAGTTTCTTGATGCGGTTTTCAGTCATATTGGTGTTAAGAGCTTAGCTCCTCATCGTTATGAAATGAGAAGTTGTTCAGGGTGTGTACCTGTTATTATGTATTGTACAAAACCATTTCATCTTCTACGTAAAGCATCCAAGGTTCGTGTAGCTGCTAGTAAGTCCTCAATGAAATATTTGAAAAAATTCAAGCATGTTAGCCCTGTTTTTCTCCCCTCCTCTGAATTAGTACCAGCTTTTAAGACCGGAATTATTTCTTGTAAGGCAACTGGGGGGGGGCAACCTAAATTTTCTCTCAATGGTCCAATGCCAACTGCATGGAAAAATAAAGGGTTGCCTAAATCGAAACTGAGGTAGATTTACCTTTCGACTATTACATAAAAAAACCAGCGGGAGAGTTTTATCTCTCTAACCGCTGGTTTTATAATGGTGGGCGATGACAGGCTCGAACTGCCGACCCTCTCGGTGTAAACGAGATGCTCTCCCAACTGAGCTAATCGCCCGAAACTTTTTCTCAATATCTTCACTAATTGTGATGTCTGAGATGGGATATGATCTTAGAGTTAAAAATCTCTTTTAGAAATAAATCTCTAAAACCATGTTTCGAAGAGACCCTTGTAAAAGAGCTTTCAGATAAAATCAAGCACTGAATTTAAAGAAATTACATAAAAGTCCAATTTAATCTATTCGGCTTATTTTTAACCCAAATTATAAATGGAACTTTTATGATGTAGTTCTTTATTTAATGTGCTGTCAAATTGTTGGCAGCTTCTTCTTTTTTCTTCAAAGCAGCCGCATTTTCAGCTTCTTCATCCCAGACGATTGGCTTCGGTTTTTTAACTAATGCTAGATGAATAACCTCTTCCATGCGTGATACTGGGATGATTTCTAAGCCGTTTTTCACATTATCTGGAATATCTGCCAAGTCTTTGGCATTTTCTTCCGGAATAATTACTCGCTTGATACCGCCACGTAGAGCTGCCAATAACTTTTCTTTCAGACCACCGATTGGTAACACCCTACCGCGCAATGTGATTTCACCAGTCATGGCAACATCTTTTTTAATCGGAATGCCTGTCATGATTGAAATGATAGCTGTGATCATTGCGACACCAGCTGATGGACCATCTTTAGGTGTTGCTCCTTCAGGGACGTGCACGTGAATGTCTTTACGTTCAAACAAAGGTGGTTCAACGCCAAAATCAACAGAGCGAGACCGTACATAAGCACTGGCTGCTTGAATTGATTCTTTCATAACGTCACGTAGGTTGCCAGTCACAGACATTTTGCCTTTACCTGGCATCATCACGCCTTCAACGGTTAAGAGTTCACCGCCAACTTCGGTCCAAGCCAAACCAGTGACAACACCAACCATGTCTTCGCCTTCAGTTTCACCAAAACGATATTTGGTAACACCAAGATAATCGTTTAAATTTTCTTCTGTGACATTGACTGATATGACGTCTTCTTTCGTCATGTTTTCTTTCACGGCCTTACGAGCCAGATTAGAAATTTCACGCTCTAAATTACGAACACCAGCTTCGCGGGTATAGCTGCGGATCATCAATTGAAGACCCTTATCATCAATACTCCATTCGCTCTCTTCTAAGCCATGAGCAGTCATGCAAGCAGGAATAAGGTGGCGTCTGGCAATTTCGACTTTCTCATCTTCCGTGTAACCAGCAAGACGGATGATTTCCATACGGTCCATTAGGGCTGGTGGGATGTTCAATGAGTTCGCAGTTGTTACAAACATAACATTTGAAAGATCATAATCCACTTCAAGGTAGTGATCACCAAAGGTAGCATTTTGCTCTGGATCTAGCACTTCAAGTAATGCTGAAGCTGGATCGCCTCGGAAATCCTGACCCATTTTATCAATCTCATCGAGAAGGAATAACGGATTGGTTTTCTTGGCTTTTTTCATAGACTGAATAACTTTACCTGGCATTGAGCCGATGTAAGTTCTTCTGTGTCCACGAATTTCAGCTTCATCTCTTACGCCGCCTAAAGACATACGGACAAATTCACGCCCCGTTGCTTTGGCGATTGATTTACCTAAAGATGTTTTACCAACACCAGGCGGGCCAACAAGACAAAGGATTGGACCTTTTAATTTGTTAGTGCGTTGCTGCACGGCTAAATATTCAAGGATACGTTCTTTAACTTTTTCAAGACCGTAATGTTCTTCATCAAGCACTGTTTGTGCTTCGTCTAAGTCACGTTTAATACGTCCTTTTGTACCCCATGGAATTGAAAGCAACCATTCAAGATAATTGCGAACTACTGTGGCTTCAGCCGACATTGGGCTCATTTGGCGTAACTTTTTAATCTCCGCCAAAGCTTTTTCACGTGCTTCTTTTGAAAGTTTTGTTTCTTCGATTTTGTCTTCAAATTCACTGATATCATCACGCTCATCTGAATCGCCCAGCTCTTTTTGAATGGCCTTCATTTGCTCATTCAAATAATATTCGCGTTGAGTTTTTTCCATCTGACGTTTCACACGTGAGCGAATCTTCTTCTCAACTTGTAAAACTGAGATTTCACTTTCCATGAAAGTAAACACGCGCTCTAAACGATCAGAAACTGATGTCACTTCAAGGATTTCTTGTTTCTCAGAAATCTTGACTGCCAAGTGAGATGCAATGGTATCTGCTAACTTTGAATAATCATCAATTTGATTTACTGAACCGATGACCTCAGGTGAAATCTTTTTATTTAGCTTCACATAGCTTTCAAATTGAGTGATTGCTGACCGAGCAAGCGCTTCGATTTCATCGCTTTCTTCGGTGCCTTCTTCAATTGTTTCAACTTCAGCTTCAAAATAATCATCATTTTCGACGTAGTTTTTAACACTTGCGCGGCTGCTACCTTCAACAAGCACTTTTACTGTGCCGTCAGGTAATTTTAACAGCTGTAACACCGTTGCTAATGTACCTGTTGTGTAGATTTGATCTGTCTCAGGATCATCATCACTGGCATTCTTTTGTGCTACCAACAAGATTTGCTTGTCAGTTCTCATCACTTCTTCAAGTGCATTTATTGATTTTTCCCGGCCAACGAAAAGTGGCACGATCATATAGGGAAAGACAACGATGTCACGAAGTGGCAGAACTGGATAAACTCCATCTTGCGCTTCTTCTTGTGTGTTTTCTGTTTCATCTGTCATGATAAAATCTCGGCCTTTCCATATGCCCTATTGGGCGGCATTAAAGCCCCATTGGGCAAATTCTTTAACTCTGCAGGTGAAGGACTGCATTGTTTTTTGTACAGTATACACCAACCTTATAATATATGGTTGGTCTTCATTTCTAATCAAGTTTATTAGTGAAAATAGTGCGACTTTGACACTCTTGCTTCTGTTTTATACAGAATTTCACTAAGATCTGAGTTTAATTCTTATCTTTCTTTAAGAGTACATGATTCATTCCAAAGGCATGTGTTCTTAAATTGACGATTTTATAAAAATGGGTCATTTCCCCAATAAATCAAGGTAAGTTGTATTTTAAAGCTTATTTTTTTGATTTTAACTGAAGGAAATGTATACAGTTTTTTCTATTTTGCTCTAAATAAGTTGTATTTCTGCTTTTTTTAAGTCTTTGAGCACACTTTGAAATAAATAAAGGGCGAAGTTTCAATAGAACTTCGCCCTTTATTCTTTTAATATTCCGTTTTTAAACGAGATTTATGCGCTTGTTGGCGCTTCATCCGCAGTAGCTCTTTCTGCATAGATTTTTAATGGTTTGGCCTGTCCATCAACAACTTCAGGACTGATAACAATCTCTTCCACGCCATCAAGCTCTGGAAGTTCAAACATTGTTTCTAATAGAATGCCCTCCATGATAGAGCGAAGACCACGAGCACCTGTTTTACGTTCAATGGCTCTGCGAGCAATACCAGAAAGCGCTTCTTCAGAGAACGTTAGTTGTAGATCTTCCATTTCGAAGAGGCGTTGATATTGTTTAACAAGAGCGTTTTTCGGCTCAGTTAAGATTTTAACGAGTGAAGCCTCATCAAGATCTTCTAAAGTTGCAAGAACAGGTACACGACCGATAAATTCAGGAATCAAACCAAAACGAAGGAGATCTTCAGGCTCTACAGCTTTCAGTAACTCACCTGTTTTGCGCTCATCTTCTGATTCAACGCTGGCGCCAAAGCCTATTGACGTTGACCGACCACGATCTGCAATGATTTTCTCTAGGCCTGCAAATGCACCACCACAAATAAACAAGATGTTTGTTGTATCAACTTGCAGGAATTCTTGTTGTGGATGCTTGCGTCCACCTTGAGGTGGAACACTTGCAACGGTGCCTTCCATGATTTTTAGAAGAGCTTGTTGCACACCTTCGCCAGATACGTCGCGAGTGATTGATGGATTATCGGCTTTACGACTGATTTTATCAACTTCGTCAATATAAACGATACCACGTTGAGCCCGCTCAACATTGTAATCAGCTGCTTGTAATAGCTTAAGAATGATGTTTTCAACATCTTCACCTACATAACCGGCTTCCGTTAATGTTGTCGCATCAGCCATGGTAAATGGCACATCTAGGATACGTGCTAATGTTTGAGCGAGGAGTGTTTTACCACAGCCTGTTGGGCCAATAAGCAAAATATTTGATTTTGCTAGCTCAACATCACCATTTTTTTGTCCATGGTTCAAACGTTTATAGTGATTGTGTACGGCAACCGATAAAACCCGTTTTGCATGCGGCTGGCCAATGACATAGTCATTTAGCACGTTGCAAATTTCTTGAGGTGTTGGCACGCCATCATTAGACTTCACAAGAGACGTTTTATTTTCCTCTCGGATTATGTCCATACATAATTCGACACACTCATCACAAATGAACACAGTTGGACCCGCTATCAGCTTTCTAACTTCATGCTGACTCTTGCCACAAAAGGAACAGTAGAGAGTATTTTTCGATTCACTTGAGCTCATGCTTTAACCTGTTTTCTAATTAGACTTCCAAATGACTATAAAACCAAAGTCTATCCAAAGCCTTAAACTAATTTTTATTGTTCTTCTAAATTCATATTCAACTTTGGCCCTTTAAAGGCAGTCTGCCAGAATATAAGAACAGAATCTAATTTAAACGTCCTAAGTTGATGTATCAATATCTAACATGTGTAGAACGTATCTATATGAATAAGCAATTTGCATGCAAATTGAGTTTTCTTACATGAAAATAACTTGTTACAGGCATATTTTAGAGGTTAGAAGATCAATTTTTCATTAATAAACTAATTTTGATCTCGTCTAATGGTTTAGATTTTTATCAGTTTAATAAGGAGATACAATTTTCCTGACTGATTAACAGAAAATTTTGAACTATAGATGCAAAAAACCCTGATTTTCTACTCTGTAGAAAGAATCAGGGTTTCTTAAACTTTTAAATTTATACAAATGCGGATGTATCAAACTAATCCATATCTGCTAGATTTTTTAGTCGTTTTTAGAATCAGACGTTGATGCGTCATCATCTGATATTTCGCGCTTGTCTATGACTTCATCAATAAGACCAAAATCTTTTGATTCTTCAGCAGTTAAGAATGTATCACGCTCAAGAGCTGCTTCAATTTTTTCTAATTTTTGAGATGTGTGCTTAACATAAACCTTGTTTAAACGATCTCTTAGATCCAAAATTTCACGTGCATGACGCTCAATATCACTGGCCTGGCCTTGGAAACCACCTGATGGTTGGTGAACCATAATACGAGCATTTGGTAGAGCATAGCGCATGCCAGGCTCACCAGCTGCCAGCAATAAAGACCCCATACTTGCGGCTTGACCAATACATAGTGTTGCTACAGGCGGGCGAATGAATTGCATCGTATCGTAAATCGCCATACCTGATGTCACAACACCACCTGGCGAGTTGATATACATTGAAATTTCTTTTTTAGGATTTTCAGCTTCAAGGAAAAGTAGCTGAGCTGTAATCAATGAAGCCATGTGATCTTCTACTTGACCTGTTACAAAGATAATTCTCTCTTTTAACAAGCGTGAATAGATATCATAAGAACGTTCGCCACGGTTTGTTTGCTCAACAACCATAGGAACAAGTGTGTTCATCACGGTATTCATTTCATTAACCATGGAAGGCTCCTGTGTTTTTCTAACTAGAACAAAATCTATTCAAGTTGATCTTGTTGAATGCTCTAGATTTTTGTTTTTGCGCACAATTTTTCCGACCTTCGTTACACTCTGGTCGGATTGTGCTCTAGCAATAAAATTTGCAAAGATAACGCTAACTTATCTTTGTTCATCTTTGTAGGCTATATAGAAATGAAGTTAATTAACGTCTAATCAATTGAAACTAAAACATTTCACCTCACAAAAGATCAAGTTTCATGAGGTGAAATTAAGGCAAAGGGTTATTCTTTTGCTTCGCCTTCGGTTTCTTCCTCATCTAACTTAGTCAATTCATCGATGGATACTTTTTTCTCACTAATTTCAGCGAGCTCTAAAATGTAATCAACGACTTTTTCTTCAAACAGAGGGGCTCTTAATTCAGCAAGAGCTTGCGGGTTTTGTTGGTAGAAAGTAAGAACCTGACGTTCTTGGCCTGGGAACTGGCTTGCTTTATTAATCAAAGCTTGCTGAACTTCTTCATCAGAAATTTTCAGCTCATTTTTGCTTCCAATTTCAGAAACAATCAGTCCTAGGCGAACACGGCGTTCAGCAATTTTTTCATATTTCTTACGTTCTTCTTCTTCGGTTGTGCCTTCATCTTCAAAAGATTTGTTTTTCTGAGCCATCTCAGTTGTTAACTGTCCCCAGATAGCATCAAACTCAGATGACACTAATTTTTCTGGAAGTTCGAACTGATGACTTTCTTCTAATTTGTCGAGCAATTCTCTTTTTAGTCGATTTTTGCTAACTGTATCTAGCTCTTCTTGCAGTTTGTCCTTAACGGCTTCCTTAAATTTTTCAACATTTTCAAGGCCCATTGAGGTCGCAAATTCATCATTCAGTTCTGGTGCTTTAGGTTCTGCAACTTCTTTTACTTTAACTTCAAAGATAGCTTCTTTACCTGCAAGTGTATCCACTTGATATTCTTCTGGGAACGTTGTCGTAACGTCTTTTTCGTCACCAGCTTTTGAGCCCATCAATCCTTCTTCAAAGCCAGGTATAAACTGACCTTGGCCCAAGATTACAGGAGTATCTTCAGCGGCACCGCCATCAAATGCTTCACCATCGATGCGACCAAGAAAATCAATTGTTACACGGTCCTTGTCCTGGGCTTCGCGCTCTACGGCTGCGTAATCAACACGACCTTCTAAAACTTGATCTATTCCACGCTGATGTTCTTTTTCATCAACTTCAGATACAAGCTTTTCAAATTTGTATGAGCTCATATCTTTCAGCTCAATCTCGGGTAAAATTTCAAATGCCATGGTATAAGCAAGGTCAGCTTTGCCATCCATGATTTGATCAATTTCTTCTTTATCTTCTGTCAGAGAAATTTCAGGCTCAAAAGCAGGACGTTCATCACGCTCGGTTAAAGCGTTACGGCTGCTTTCAGTTACTGTTTCTTGTAGCACTTCTGCCATGACAGAGCGGCCATACATTTTACGCAAATGAGTTACAGGGACTTTACCTGGACGAAACCCTTTGATTTGCACTTTGTCTTTAAGGTCTGCAAGACGTGCTTCTAGTTTATTGTCCAATTCTTCAGCGCCGATTACAACTTTTAGCTCTCGCTTTAAACCGCTATTTGTTGTTTCTGTAATTTGCATGCTGCCTGTTTACCCACTTGTTTATTGCTGTTTTAATGCTTTTTTATGCTGTGGCTCTCAATTGCTGGCGCCGTATTGAAGGGGCGCCGATTAATGGGGCCTTTATATATATTAATAACCATCAGTGTTTGATGATCAATCCCTCACATATATGTGCCGAGGAGATATTAATTGAATGGTGCGGATGGAGGGACTTGAACCCCCACGCCTCGCGGCACCAGAACCTAAATCTGGCGTGTCTACCAATTTCACCACATCCGCATATGCTCTATTTCATAAAAATTAGATTAGATTTATCTTCCGTATGAAGAGTGTAAAACTAACCCTAGAGCGATCTTTTCAAACTCGAAACCAGCCTTATAGTTACACTGATTGAGTCTGGCAAGACTTAAAACTATATTCTTTAAGCTTTTGAAGGCGTGTTTTATCGCCAATTCAAAATGCAGATCACTTTTTGCACATGTTTTTAAGGAAATACAAGCCCTATTTCTTAAATTGATACAATTTTTTTGTTAAGCCTGCAGAAATCTATTTTGGAATGTAAGAGACGAATGAGAATTCGCTCAGTTGATTAGTATTTATTCGCCATTTTTATTAATCTCTCAGCATTTGGATACAAAGAATATAGATCAAAGGGATCAGTGCCATCCATAAATATAGGGGATCGCCGCCATTTTCGACCCAATAGGCAGCAGATAACCATAAAAATCCGGCTAATATGAAAAATTTAGACATTTTAACTCTCTTTCATTCTCAGAATGAAACAACATTTTAATTTTATGAAAAGAGTTGCAATGGCTATGCCAATAATTTAGTCGTTTTGGCTAGTAATTTGCCCGTTTCAGGTAAGGTTTCTAACCCTAGAACTTGAAAAATGAGAATAGTTTCTACATGATAATATATTGAGATAATAGAATGTTTGTTATAGGGTCTGCTTCTCAGTACTCTCACAAATTTGTATTTTAGCCTTTTTCAGCCACTTCCTGAAAGCTTCTGCGAGCCAATAGAATGATAAATATAAAACAAGATGCCGCACATGCGGTTGGCAATACTCCTTTGATTAAGTTGAATAAAGCCTCTGAATTAACCGGGTGTACGATTTTAGGTAAAGCTGAATTCATGAACCCTGGTCAATCTGTTAAAGATCGGGCTGCTCTTTCTATCATTCGCCAAGCTGAAAAGAAGGGCCTCCTTAAGAAAGGTGGTACGATTGTTGAGGGGACCGCTGGTAATACTGGCATAGGGCTTACAGTTATCGGCCAGTCATTGGGCTATAAGAGTGTAATTGTCATTCCTGAGACGCAATCGGATGAAAAGAAATTAGCCATTCGTATGCTTGGCGCTGAGCTTATTGAAGTACCAGCTGTTCCCTATAAAAACCCGAACAACTATATTAGATATTCAGAACGCCTAGCTGCGAAGCTTAGCGAAACTCTTGAAGGCGGTGTTTTGTGGGCTAATCAATTTGACAATCCTGATAATCGTCTTGCTCATATTGAGATGACCGCTCCTGAAATTTGGGAACAAACCAACGGCACCATTGACGGCTTTTCTTGTGCTGTTGGCACGGGTGGTACACTTGGCGGCATGTCACTTGCCCTGAAGGAAAAAAACAAAGATATTCAAATTGCTGTTGCTGACCCATTTGGCTCGGCTATTTATAATTACTTTGTAAATGGTGAACTTAAATCATCTGGAGATTCGATTACTGAGGGCATTGGCCAGGGACGTGTTACTGAAAACTTAAAAGATATTGTAGTGGACCATGGCTTTCAGGTTTCTGATGATGAAGCTCTAACACTTATTTACGATCTCATTCAGGAAGAAGGTCTATGCCTTGGTGGCTCCAGTGGAATTAATATTGCCGGCGCTATGAAACTGGCTAAAGAATTGGGCCCAGGGCATACTATTGTTACTATTCTTTGTGACTACGGTAATCGTTATGCAAG
>JAJFHW010000281.1 GCA_021775385.1 Hyphomicrobiales bacterium
GATCAGGTGCAGGGAGATGTGATCATTCGCAATGACCAGCTTGATGATTTGGTTTTATTACGATCTGACGGGTCTCCTACTTATATGTTAGCAGTTGTCGTTGATGATCATGATATGGGGATTACCCATGTGATCCGCGGAGATGACCATTTAACAAATTGCGCAAAACAAATTCAAATTTACAACGCTCTTCAATGGAATTTACCTGAATTTGCACATATCCCTCTTATTCATGGAAGCGATGGAGCTAAGCTTTCTAAACGCCATGGGGCACTTGGTGCTGAGGCCTATAAAGCAATGGGCTATTTACCTGAAGGAATGAGAAATTACCTTGCTAAGCTTGGGTGGAGCCATGGCGATGATGAAATCATCCCTACAAATAAACTTATTGAATGGTTTGACTTGAACGGCATTAATAAAGCACCTGCCCGCTTTGATATGGCAAAACTTGATCATATTAATGGTCATTATGTCTCTTTAAGTTCTGATGATGAGATTATGAAAGACTTGACATCTCTCATTGAGGACGATGAATTTACGCCTGAACTTTCCTTTCCCTCTAATTTAATTGATTTGAAGACAATCGCGCCTAACCTTTCCTTCTTGAAAGAACGCTCGAAAACTTTAATTGAATTGTTAGAAACCGCGGCTTACCTCTTTAAATCCATACCTCTTGATATGGATGCCAAAGCAGAAAAAGCTTTAAACAAAGACGGTGTGAATGATATTTTAATAGGGATTTTATCCCAATTTACTAACATGCAAGATTGGAATCGTGAAGAAATCGAAGCCTTATTGAAAGATTATGCAAGTGAGCATGACCTTAAATTTGGTAAGATTGCGCCACCTCTTCGTTCTGCACTAACGGGATCCATGGTTTCCCCTGGGATTTACGATGTCATATACAGTTTAGGGCGTGAAGAGGTCTTAAAACGACTTGAGGCTGTTATAAAGGCCTAAACTTGTAGAAAAACTTGCAAAATTGCGCTCCAGGACTTATTAAGAGGGCATTGAAAGCAGATCATCAGAATCTGTTTTACCTACATATTTCAATGAATGCGCTAAATAATGTCAAATAAATTGCTGAAATTCGCAATTTTTTCATTTTTATGAATTATAGACTGTGCTTATAGCAATTTAAAAATCTTTATGTTAGATCTTACGCCATCTGCGTCATAGGGACGCAGTTCACTGACATTCGGCGCGATAAATAAAAGGGTATGTTTATGACTACTGTTCAATCTTCTACTAATGGTGACCAGCTTAATCAAGATAACGATAAGTCCAATCTTATAGTTGAAGGGAAAACACTCGACTTACCGCTTTACAAGGGCTCAATTGGCCCAAGTGTGATTGATATCAGCCGTTTGTATGCTCAAAGTGACATGTTCACTTATGATCCAGGTTTTACGTCGACGGCTTCTTGTGAAAGTAAAATTACTTATATTGATGGTGATAAGGGTGTTTTATTACATCGCGGATATCCTATTGATCAATTAGCTGAACAGGGCTCGTTCTTGGAAACTTGCTACCTGTTGCTTTATGGTGATTTACCTCAAGCTGAACAATTTGAAGATTTTAAAAACCGCATCACATATCACACGATGCTACATGAACAAATTCACACCTTTTACAAAGGTTTTCGTCGGGATGCACATCCTATGGCGATTATGGTTGGCGTTGTTGGCGCTCTTTCAGCGTTTTATCACGACTCAACAGATATTAATGACCCAACTCAACGTAATATCGCCAGCTTGCGCATGATAGCTAAAATGCCAACAATTGCAGCAATGGCTTATAAATATTCTATTGGTCAGCCTTTTGTTTCACCTCGGAATGATCTCGATTATTCAGCTAATTTCTTAAATATGTGCTTTAGCGTTCCTGCTGAAGATTATAAAGTTGACCCGGTTCTTGCTCGTGCAATGGATCGTATCTTTGTTCTTCATGCTGACCATGAGCAAAATGCATCAACATCTACAGTTCGGTTAGCTGGTTCATCTGGCGCGAACCCATTTGCTTGTATTGCTGCTGGTATTGCTTGTCTTTGGGGGCCTTCTCATGGCGGCGCTAACGAAGCTGCGCTTACTATGCTTGAAGAAATTGGTTCTGTTGATCGTATTCCTGAATATATTCGCCGGGCTAAAGACAAAAGTGATCCATTCCGTCTTATGGGCTTTGGTCACCGGGTTTATAAAAACTATGATCCGCGTGCAACTGTTATGCAAAAAACTTGTCACGAAGTATTGGACACGCTTGGCCTTAAAAATGATCCTCTTTTACAAGTGGCAATTGAATTAGAGCGCATTGCACGTGAAGATCCTTATTTTGTTGAGAAGAAGCTTTACCCGAATATTGATTTCTATTCAGGTATTACACTTCGCGCATTAGGGTTCCCACCTGAGATGTTCACTGTGTTATTTGCATTAGCGAGAACTGTTGGTTGGATTGCTCAATGGAGAGAAATGATTGAAGATCCGCAACAACGCATTGGTCGCCCACGTCAGCTATATACTGGTCCAACTTTGCGTGACTATGTACCTACTTCAAATCGCTAAGTACCCACAGAAGTAAAACAAATTTATAAAGCCACCCTCAAAATTTTTTGAGGGTGGCTTTTTTATTTCTTGTTTTTATATATTGTTTCAATGGTTTGCTTGGCTGCAGCGATTGAAGGTCTTGGGCCTGCCTCAAACATTTTTTCATCTATTTTTTCCAGATGAGTTTTTTGATCTTGATACTCTTTAGAAGACTGATCAAACAATGGTTTTAGAGCTTTTACTATTTTTTCTGGAGTACAATCATATTGAATAAATTCAGGGAAGGCTTTTCTTCCTAAAATATGATTTGCCAATGCGAACATGTCTGCTTTGATTAATGGCCTTAGTAGGTGAAGCAACTTATCATATTTATAAGCTACGACCATTGGCGTGCCGGTTATAGCCAATTCTAGCGTGACAGTCCCCGATGCGGCGAGCGCTGCTGTTGCGCACTTAAAAGCTCTGAATTTATCTTCCTGACCATCAATGATATGAGGTTCTATGGGCCAAGATTTTACTGCCTCCAGAACAGATGCTTTCACTGACTTTACAGTTGGCAGTAGAACTTCAATTGGACCGATGGCTTCATTTAATTGACCAACGACTTCACCAAATGGTTCCATCAAATGCTTTACTTCATTTGAGCGGCTTCCTGGTAAAATAGTCAAGATTTTCGCGTCGGTTTTTAAGCCTAGATTTGAGATTAAGCTTGTTTCATCTAACTCAGATATCCATTGTTTTTGCTCTATGAGTGGATGACCAACATAATGGCAAGATGGCCCGCCGAGTTCTTTATGTTTTTGTGGTTCAAATGGTAGTAATGCAAGAACCTCATCAACATAAGGTTTCATTTTTTTGGCTCTACCTGGTCGCCATGCCCAAACTGTCGGACTGACATAATTTACAATCGGAATATTTGGTGCTTTTTTTCGAACTCTTTTGGCTATAGGGTGCGTGAATTCTGGACTGTCTATTATGATTAAACCATCAGGATTATTTTCTATGACATGGTCAACACATTGATGAACCCGTTTTATTAAATTTGGCAATCTAGCAAGGATTGCAAACGGCCCCATTATCGCAACTTCTTCCATTGGAAAGAGTGATACTAGGCCTTCTTTGGCCATGGCTTCTGAGCCAAGACCTTGAAAGGATACGTTTTCTTCGCCCAATTCTTCTTTCAATGCTTGCATTAACTTACCACCTAATGCATCACCTGAATGTTCACCAGCTATGATATGTAATTTAAAGGGCGGAGTTTTACTAATAGCCTTTGGCCTTTCAGTTTTGTACTACTGATTTATGTAGATGATTAATATTTATACATTAAGTTCTTCTTCTTTTAGTCCAATGATGAAGATCCCTAATTGATTTGCTAAGTCGATGGTTTTTTGTTTTTCACTCATCAGGACTTTATTTTCTACAATAGCTATTCCATTGAGGCCAGCATCAGCCACCAACTCTATGGTTTTTGGTCCAATGGTAGGCATATCTATTCTTAATTCTTGATTGGGTTTTGGGAGCTTTACTAATACACCGTGTCGTTTATTCAACCAGCCTTTGCCCCATTGCCTCAGCCCTTTAGCACGCTTTAACATATTATCTGTGCCTTCTGCGGCTTCAACACACAAGACATATTCACGGGCAACGATTGCCCCTTGCCCAATGTCCATTTCCCCTAAGGAAATAACAGTTTTAATGCCTTTTTGTATATCTTTACGATCTATTTTGGAGGGTGTCTTTTTTGTAAAGCAACCACCATCGGCTGTTAGCTCTGGTACGACTTCATGAGCTCCGACAATTTGGAAGCCCTTTTTCTGGACGAAGGTTACGATGTTCGTTAGAATTGTATCATCACCGCCCATAGTGAGGCTAAACACAAACCGTAGATTTCTGATCATGCCGAAATCAAAGTGAATGTTTTTAAATTCTGGCCGAGAGACTCCGCCAATAAAGAGTAGTTGCTCGACTTTTGCTTTTTTCAAAGCGTTAAAGAGTTTATCGACTTCCCCCCATTTAACCCATTTATGCGGATAGTCTTCTATCTCTTTTGATGCAGTTCCCTCAATGCCAATGATATAAACATCTCGGCCAGATTTCTGGGTTCTTTCTGCTATGTAGAGAGGAAGGGAGCCATTGCCAGCTAATATGCCCAAAGGTGATTTGGGGTGATCTTGCTGCTGTTCTTGTTGCTCTTTTGGCAAATTGACTTTTTGCATCATGCTTTGGTTCCTTGATGCGATAAAATGATGCGCTAAAATTAGCAAGATCTGCAAACCCAAGGGTTTTATTTTACCCTTGGGTTATTTGAATTTTTGATATCAACCAAAGACATTTGTGAAACACTTTAGTTATGATCTCTTGGTACACACAAAGCACGACTAGATTCGTTGCGTATAAATGTAATCATTTCTTGTACGCATTTGTTATCTTTATAATCGATTGCTACCTGATCAACACGCTCTTTTAAGGTCGCTTTGTCTGCAAAAATATCTTGATACGCGCTTCTTAGTTGATGAATATCTTCACGAGTAAAACCAGAGCGTTTTAAACCAACGATATTCAAGCCACCAAGGCCTGCTCTGTGTCCTATGGCCATTCCATATGGTATCACGTCATGCTCTATGCCTGACATACCGCCAATAAATGCTTTTTGCCCAATGCGAACAAATTGATGAACTGCTGTAAGACCACCAAGAATGGCTCCGTCACCGATAGAACAATGGCCGCCTAATGTAGCGTTATTGGCGAAGATGACATCATTGCCTAAGAAGCAATCATGAGCGATATGAGAACCAGCCATGTAGAGCCCGTTATCTCCGACCTTTGTTACCCAACCGCCATGCTCTGTGCCGGAATGCATTGTAACATGCTCGCGGATACGATTGTTTTTTCCGACAATTAATTTGCTTTGCTGATCTGGATCTTCAAAGTTAGCGACTTGAGGTATTTTACCTAAAGAGGCAAAGGGATAAATTTCACAATCATCGCCAATTGATGTTTGGCCACATAAAACAACATGCGAATGAAGTTTTACGTTATCACCAATCTCTACATTTGGACCTATCTGACAAAAAGGTCCAATTTCTACATTTGATCCAATTTTTGCGTCAGCTGAAATATCGGATGAAGCATGTATTTTATTATCTGACATTTGATCCTTATACATCCACGATGGTTGCACTAATTTCGGCTTCAGCAACACGCTCGCCATCTACTTTCGCTTCTGCTGCGAAACGCCATACACGGCCCCTACTTCTGATTTTTTGAACATGGTAATGAACTTGATCACCTGGTCCTACAGGTTTACGAAAACGTGCACGGTCAATTGCCATAAAGTAAACCAACTGTTCTGTTGCTTTTTCTTCTAAATTTGCAACACATAAAGCACCAGCAGTTTGGGCCATGCCTTCAACTAGTAATACGCCTGGGAACACGGGATGTTCTGGAAAATGTCCTTGAAAGAAGTTTTCATTATAGGTGACATTCTTAATACCAACGGCACTTTCATCTTTATACATGTCGATGATGCGATCTATGAGTAAAAAGGGATAGCGGTGGGGGAGATATTTCATAATATCTGCGATATCTGCGGTCCCTAACTCTCCTTTTGTTGCGCTCTCATCCATATTCTTAATCCTTAATAATTTCAGTATGCCTTCATCAAATAATCATGTTTTCATTTTCTAATTTTAAAAGAAAATCATGCTTTAGATGCCAGGTTTTTTTAACTTTGAATCGCGTGTCTCAACCATTTTTTCAACAGCAATAATTTCTTTGAACCATTGTTTCATTGGCTTGGCAGGCGTACCACCGTAACGCCCTTTTGCTGGGACGCTTTTATGAACATTGCTTGATGCTGCGATTTGAGCACCATCGCCAATTTCAATATGACCAACAGCACCTGTTTGGCCACCCATAACAACGTAATTACCAATTTTACAACTACCAGATATGCCTGTTTGAGACACGATCACTGCGTGACAGCCAATTACCACATTATGACCTATCTGCACAAGGTTATCTATTTTTGTGCCCTCACCAATGATTGTGTCGGTTAATGCCCCACGATCAATTGATGTATTTGCTCCAATCTCAACCTTATCTTGAATGATTACACGGCCTATTTGAGGAACCTTTTTATGGCCACCGGCGCCCATAATATACCCAAAACCATCCTGGCCGATAGCCGCACCTGAATGTATGGTTACTTCATTACCAACAAGACTATGAGTTAGAACTGTGTTTGAACCAATTTTACAATTTCGCCCTATATAGGTTCTATAACCTATAACCGCACCAGACGAAATAACAGTACCTGAGCCAATATGTGCTTCTTTTCCAATTACAGCACCTGCTTCGATAATTGCGCCCTCTTCAATGACAGCTGAAGGGTCAATTAATTCACTTGAATTTTGTGTAGCCCCTTGTGAGGATGCCGTTGGGTAAAATAGTTTGATGGCTTCCACAAACTTTTCATGAGGCTTGTCTGTTATCAAGCCGACCATGTTTTCAGGAATTTTATCTTTAAACCTTGAAGTCAAAAAACAAGCTGATGCTTTAGAACTTTGAAATGTTTCAAGTAATTTTTTATCTTCGAAAAAGCTTAGATACCCTTCGTTAGCTGTAGCAAGACTTGCTACATCAGAAATATTGATTTCTCGATTACCATCTTGTGGAATAATTTCATCAATATTGAGTTTTTCAGAAATTTCAGAAATCCGAAATGGACCGACCTTTTGGAAAAATCCGGGGTGCTCCATGGGCTGTCCTTTATAGAAATACCCTCATGCTTTCATTTGAAAGCATGAGGGTCTGTTTTTAGAAATTTATACTAAGACTAGAATTTTGTTGAAGCACCGAAGCGGAAAACTTCTTCTTCGTCAAAATCTTCTTTTTCAAGAACATGAGAATAATCAGCTCGAATTGGCCCAACTGGAGAATCCCACAATACAGATATACCAACAGAAGCTCTGATTGAGTCCTCATCAAAGGCAGTCGTTGTAGTATTATCCGGTAGGTCAACGTCATACACTGAGCCAGCATCCGCAAATACAGCTCCTGAAATACCTGTATTTTCAGTTAGATAAGGAATTGGGAAACGTGCTTCAACTGTAGCAGCGTAGAATACTTTACCACCCAATGCATCACGATCACCTGTGGTTTCACGTGGTCCTAAACCACCAGAATCAAAGCCACGTACGGTTTCCCCGCCTTTGAAAAAGTGGTCATTCAATCTTACTTTATCACCACCTGTACCTGAGATCACGCCACCTATGACACGACCAACCAAGGTAATTTTATTCCATAAAGGATAATACGCCCGAGCTTCACCAACGGTTCTTAGGTAGTTCACATCACCACCAACACCAGCGAAATCTTGAGAAAGAGAAAGATATAAACCGCGGTTGGGTTTCTTGCGGTGGTTACGAGTATCATAAGTTAATGAGTAACCAACTGACGAGATGTTTGAAATACCTTCTTGCTGTCTAATAGCATCAGAAGCTCCATTTGTAATCTCGTAGATATCATCACGGGTAAATGTATAACGTACAGAACCGCGAATATTTTCAGCTATTGGGAAGCCGAGACGTATCCCGCCACCAGTTTTACGGTTTTTAAAGTTAGATTCGTCAGAACGGTCGATTTCTTTATGGAAAAGATCAAAACCTGCAGCCAAGTTCATATCTAGAAAACGAGGCTCTGTGAAACTTAAATCAACTTGTTGACGTTCAAAGCTACCAGCTAAACTTAAGCGAAGGAATTGGCCATTACCGAGCAAATTACGCTCTGTGATTGAGATATCACCGATAACACCTTCAGAAGTTGAGTAACCAGCGCCAAAGCTCAATTCACCTGTGTTTTTCTCAACAACACTTACATTAAGAACAACACGATCCGGAGATGAACCAGTTTCACGTGTAATATCAACTTTTTCAAAGAAACCAAGCCTTTGCAGGCGTTTTTTAGCATTCTTAACGAGCAATCTGTTATAGGCATCGCCCTCAACTAGTCTAAATTCGCGGCGAATAACATAGTCTTTTGTCCGTGTGTTTCCGTATACATTGATACGATCAATATATACCCGCGGACCTTCTTCGATCATGTATGTAATACCAACTGTGCGACCAATAGGGTCACGTTCAATACGTGGGCGCACTTGAGCAAAGGCATAACCTTGAGCTGAAACAGCCAAAGTCAGAGCTTCAATTGTTTTATCAATTTTTGTAGCATCATAGATAGATCCTGGTGTAGTTAGAACGCTTGCTCCTAGATTATCTACATTAATGGCTGCAACTGTTGTTTCAACATTTACATTGCCAATTCTGTAAAGTTCGCCTTCATCAACAGTGAAAGTGATGAAAAATGCTTTACCTTCAGCATCGATATCCGCAATAGCGTTTAACACACGTGCATCAGCATAACCATTCGTTAGGTAATATCTGCGCACTAATTCACGGTCTACGTTTAGACGATCGGGGTCATAAATATCATTAGATTTTAAGAAACTTAAAAGCCCAGACTCGCCAGTTGTGATTACATCTTTTAGCTGGCTATCCGAAAATGCCTGGTTGCCAATAAAGTTGATACTCTTAACCTTCGTTGCATCCCCTTCTACAATTTCATAGACAAGGTTTACACGGTTATGAGGAAGCTTGATGATTTTAGCTTCTACTTTGGCAGTGAAGATACCACGAACTTGGTATAGATCTAAAATGCGCTGAATATCTGATTGAACACGGGCACGTGTGTAGATTGCGCGGGTTTTAGATTGAACTTCGGCAGACATAGAGGCGTTGTCGACTTCTTTGTTGCCTTCAAAAGCCACTTTGTTAATTACAGGATTTTCTTCAACAGAAACTGTAACCGTACTACCTGACTTATCAATGGATACATCACTAAAAAGTCCTGTTCCAAATAAAGATTGAAGCGATTCATCAACAGCAAAAGATGAATATTGATCGCCTACTCCAAATTTCAGATAGGATTTGACTGTTTCTGGTTCAACACGACGGTTACCAGTCACCCGAATAGCACTAACTGTGCCTGATTGAGCATGAGCTGTTGCTATGCTGAATGGTGAAATGGAACTACCAGCTAATTGCGCTTCATTTAATGATGCGCCAATTGCTAATGATGCACTTGTTATCCCTAAACACAAGATTGCTGCCTTGACGGCTCGATCAAGGGTTTTTAGCCCCTTAACTGACTTCACCAATTTGGCATTACATACAAAAACCATTCTAAATACGTGCCCCTTAAAAAGTGCGCTTGTTACACAACACTAATTTGACTTTTTTATACGCATTTACCACACGAAAACACATGTATCCCCAGATCCTTTTATAAGACAATTTAAAAAGCTTTATAAAAAGTTCCCTAACCTGAAGACACATTCAGTGTAGCTTACTGTTACAACTCTACAGATTCATTCCCCAATTGCAAAGAGCCTTTTAAGCAACATTTAACTTTATTTAATGTTTTTTTAGCTTTTTTACGTTGGTTAAGTTGTTAATTAAACCATCCAATATCGTTTTTTGAGGCGAGAAGCATCATTCCTAATAATAGAGCCAAACCAGCTCTGAAACTATATTCCATCACTCTTTCACTGGCTGGTTTGCCTCTAATCGCTTCAATTGCATAAAATACCAGGTGTCCGCCATCCAGCATAGGGATTGGAAATAAGTTAAACAAACCGATGCTTACAGACAAAAGGCCTGCGATATACAGTGTTGATACCAAACCAAATCCAGAGAAATGATTAACTATTTTTCCAATGCCAATAGGTCCATTTAATTTATCAATAGATTCCCGGCCTGTTAATAACTTAGAGATGTAACCTAATGTGCTGGTGATAATAAATTGAGTTTGATCTTTTGCAGCAATTGCCGCGCCTACAATGGTGTATTTTTCAATTACCCATTTTGTTTTATCTCTTGAAGGGCCTACGCCAATTCTTCCCATGGAAACTTTTCGCCCCATGCCATTATCCACCATTTTACGCTCTGGTGTGATTGGTATTATCAACACTTCTTTTTCTCTTAAAACAGTCAGTTTTAAATTTTCTTCGCCACTAAATGAAACTATGCGGAAAATATCATTGAAAAATTTAGTCTCAGAGCCGTCAATATGAGTGATTTGATCACCTTTTATTAAACCTGCTTTTTCTGCGGGGCTTTCTTTTACAACTATATCGATTAACCCTGAGGGGCCTTGCTGGCCATTTGCATAATGAATTCCTGAGAAAATAATCCAACCAAGCAAAAAACTGGCCATTGGGCCGGCTACGACAACCAATGCTTTTTGCCACAATGGTTTATGATGGAATGCACCAGCTTTTTGTTCTGGTGTTAATTTTTCAAAGGCTTCTTTATCTTCGACGCTCGCAGCGTTTGCATCATCAGCAAATTTGACATAACCGCCAAGTGGGATCCAACAGAATTTCCACCGAGTGTTTCTACTGTCTGTAAAACCAAAAATTTCTCTACCAAAACCTATTGAGAAGGCATCAATAGTGACATTACACCACCTAGCCACCATAAAGTGACCTAGTTCGTGGAAAAACACTACAAGTGTCATAACAAAGAGTATTGGTAACACCCAACCCGTTATTACACCCGGAATTGAGGTTATAATCTGTGTTATTAGTTCCATAATGTAGTGTATCCTTTAATTTGGTTACTAAATTAGCTTTCAATTTGTCAAAATTCAGGCCGTTTTGATATCGTTTATGTTATTTGATCAATATTTGAAACCTTAAAATTAGTCTCGTTTTTGAACAATTCAACTAGGCACCAGATTTTTTTGAGACAAATGAAGGTGAATTGGTTTTTTAAATTGATTTGATTGCACTTCGTCTTTG
>JAJFHW010000282.1 GCA_021775385.1 Hyphomicrobiales bacterium
CCAGTATGCTGATTGAATAACGATTTGCATAAGGTCTGATACCCAAAAACAGTTAAATATCAATATGATAACTAACAAATACTACAAATAAAAAATCGACAGTAAAGCACGAAACGCATTTCGTCTAGAACCAAAAATAATCCATAAAAAGTTGCTTAATTAAGACAATTTGATGAAAAATCATAAAAAATATTTGAAAATAATAAATCAGCAAAGGCCGTAATGATGCCACGATGGGCGAAATGAATAGCAAAGCACGATTAATACAGACTGAAAAGAGGAAACAAATAAAATCAGCTGAGTAAAGCCGAGTTCCTTCCTTGAAGGGACTAGAAATTAACCATATGATCTATCTAGTTCAACTATTGAGCTGAAATCTTAGGTGTACATCTAAAAGGCTTTAAAGAATTTACCAATGTTGGAAATGACAGTCACAACAAAAATTGTCATCGCAGCTGCTGTGGTTTTGCTACTTGGCGGGTATATTTACATGCGCCAACACGCCAGAGAATTAGCAAACAAATACAAAAAATTACAAAGGCAAAAGTTTAAATCAAAAGAACCACTCATTATTGAAGAAATCATCGCGCAACTTAACGGCGCTACTCAAAAGGGGCATTTAAACCCTGAGCATAAGCTCCAGCCATCATTTGCAGGCAACTCAGCCAGTACTAACATAGCCAGTACTAATTTAGGTGGTGTTAGCGCTGGTGGAGTAAACAATGGTAAAGACATGAAAATTCCATTGGAACCAACGACGATTTCAACACCAGTGCGTCTTCCAGCTGTAAAACAATCAGAGCATCAAATCACATCTTTAAAACAACGGGGCGGACAAGCACAGCAACACCGTATCAATACAGAAAACCTGACAACACAAAGAAATATGGCACCAGAACTACCGCAAACATCAATTATTACAAAACCTCCAATTATGCCCCCGCCCCCTAATCCGACAGTTAATTCTAGGATTGAAGAGATACAACTGAAAGACATTGATTTACCCAAGTTTGTTAAAGAAACTAAGCCTTATAATGAGGGGCAGAGCACAGGTGAGTACGCAGGTGAGGTCAGAGAAAACTATCCGGTTCGAGGGCAAGTCAAAACAACGGGCATAAGTGAAGAGTTGATCTTTCAAGAGGATGAAACACTTTACACGCACATAAACGATTATGCCAACTGGGTGGCCCATCAAAGCAACCATTTCACTCTTGAATATTATGAAAATAATACACTCGTTGAAATCATACCCCTTATTTTTAACAGTGAGGGGTTATCGCGATTAAATGGCCATTGGTACGAAATGTTTCGCCCCTTAGACTTAAATGACCTGCTTTCAGGAATAAATAAAAGTAAATCTACGATTTATTGCTCTTTCTCGCGACAAGATGTTGAGCATCTTTGTAAACCAGCAATGCAAATACTGGCTTATGTCGAGTTTGAAGCATCATCACGCTATGAAAAAGTGCTAGAAGAATGCGCACTAAAAGAATTTGTCAATTTTCTCCAAGAATTAAAAACAATGGCAAATCCGGAAGAATAGGCAAAATTCAAAAAAATATTCTTAAAGACGTTTATTAAAGAACTGCCAAATAAAAGATGTAATCACTGACAATGATCTAAACGGGTAAGACTATCAAAAAACATTGCATTTTTTCGAATATTTCGTAACGTAAAAACAAATTTGGTGTTAAACGGTGCGGATGCTTGTGGGCATCTAAAGCACCACTAAAAACGGTGCGGATGCTTGTGGGCATCTGAAGCACCATTAAAAAAGGGTGGGCCAGACGTGTCAAAAAAAGCCGTAAGAATACAAGAAGTTGAAAAAACTTTTTTTACAATTATTACTACAGTGCTCATTTCGTGTCTTTTTGTGCTTCCATCGTTCGCAGCTGAGAATTACACTATAAAAAAATACATTAAAGATCGCGGACTAAAGAATGCACGTGTTGTGGCGCCAGGTCGCTTAAAGATAGATGGCACAAGATTAATTTGCGGCAAACGACCAACAGTATTCGATCCAACATTGGATGATTATGGCGGGGCATTTGATGGATTTATCATTCTTAACCCGCGCTTGCTCAAACGCCTGCCTCGCCAAGTTAAAATTTGGATCTACTCTCATGAATGTGCCCATCAATTTAGAGGCCCAGATGAGGCAACAGCAGATTGTTTCGCGATCAAACGTGGTGTCCGTCGTGGTTGGTTAAAAGAAGACGGGATGAAACAGATTTGTAAGTTTATTTGGTCAGCTCCAGCCTCACACATGCACCCTCCAGGGCCTGAACGCTGCGCATATATGAAGCGTTGCTTTGCCTCAGTTCAAAAAAAGAAATAATCTGATAGGGAAATAACTATTCTTATAAATGAGTTAAAAAGGGACTTGAAAATCATTTTAACTTCTTTTCCTATCAATAATCATGGCTGGCGCTGCTGTTAAGCACTTAGCAGCTCTTGACAGCACAGCTCACAAATGAAAAAAGAGACACATAATTATGCCGTTTCTCGTCATGCCGAGCTGAAGCACTGCAGTGTTCTAACTAAACTGCATGCTTGAGTGGTGGTAAGAGCCAATTTTAGAGAAAACGAAGCAACAAACAATTTAAATTGCTGGAGCCTTTCATGGACAAATTTACCACCATAACAGGTGTTGCTGCCCCATTGCCTATGATCAATATTGATACAGATATGATCATTCCAAAGCAGTTTCTAAAAACAATCAAAAGAACCGGGCTTGGCGTCAATTTGTTTGATGAAATGCGCTATGATGATAACGGCGAAGAACTTTCAGATTTTATCTTAAATCAACCTTCTTATCGCAATGCTAAAATTTTAGTAGCAGGAGAGAATTTTGGCTGTGGTTCAAGCCGTGAGCATGCTCCATGGGCTATTAAAGATTTTGGCATTAGCTGTATTATCGCACCAAGCTTTGCTGACATCTTCTATAATAACTGTTTTAAAAACGGTATCTTGCCAATCAAATTGCCACAAGAGCAAGTTGATATATTATTAGATGATGCGTCTCGTGGTGCAAATGCGACAGTGACAATTGATCTAGCTGCACAAGAAATTAAAGGGCCAGATGGCGGCACCATTTCTTTTGAAATAGAAGCTTTCCGCAAACATTGTTTACTTGAAGGTCTTGATGACATAGGCCTGACAATGAAGAAGCAAGATAGTATTTCATCTTTCGAAGAAAAACTAACAGCCGCTCGTCCTTGGGTATAAAATGGATGATTACGTGAGAGGATAAGGGCAATATTTGTTTGAAATATGCTTTTTCTTACACCTTAACGCCATTAAAGAACTTGAATGAAACCTCGCCCAGCAATGCTGTTTAGCGGGGTTTTATTGTTTTGAGTGTTTTTTACCGTAATATTCACCCAG
>JAJFHW010000283.1 GCA_021775385.1 Hyphomicrobiales bacterium
TGTTTCGATCACATCAAAATTATCATCAACAACTTTGAATTTTTTGCGAAGGCGTTTGATATGGCTATCGATTGTTCTGTCATCAACATAGACCTGATCATCGTAGGCAGCATCCATTAAGGCGTCACGGCTTTTTACAACACCGGGGCGCTGCGCCAAAGATTGCAGGATCAAAAATTCAGTTACTGTTAGTGTAACTGGTTTATTGTCCCAATTGCAGGTATGACGCTCTTCATCCATAATCAAAAGGCCACGTTCTAAAATATTGCTGGCATCTTTCTTTGTGGGCTCAATTGCGCGCGCGGCGCTACGGCGCATAATGGCTTTCACTCGCTCTAAAAGTAATCTTTGAGAAAACGGCTTTTTGATATAATCATCCGCTCCCATTTTCAAACCAAAGAGTTCGTCAATTTCCTCATCTTTAGATGTAAGGAAAATAACTGGTAATTCAGATTCCTGGCGTAAGCGGCGCAGCAACTCCATGCCATCCATACGAGGCATCTTAATATCTAAAATAGCAAGATCGGGTGGCTCGCTCGTTATGCCTTCTAGGCCAGAGGCTCCATCATTATAAGTACGAACAAGATACCCTTCCGTTTCAAGAACTATACGAAGAGATGTAAGGATATTTCGATCATCATCAACAAGTGCTACTGTTGGCATATTTTTTAGGGCCTTATTGTTATTCTAGAACATGTCGCTCTTTATTGAATTCAAAGACATGCTCTATTTCTTTGTTTAAGCGTATCTCTTTTCACAAAACCGGAATCCACTTTTGTGCGACACGCTATAGAATTTCAACTTTGAATACTCATATGCCGCGATAAGGTCTTTTTATGAAGATATTAAGGCAGCTCTTGAAAGTCGCTCTGAATGTTACTGCTTTTCACCTGAAAGGCAATGATCTTAAAGCGAATTCCTTGTGTATGAATTGTGAGTTAGGCAATAATCTGGCAAGTTTTTCTTATTTTTTCGTTTTCCCACCGATATAAAACTTTCCACTTATTTTAAGTCACAATTTTTTTCAACATATTTGCATGAGTTTCACTTCACCTTCTTTTTGGTACTTTTCTCACCCTTTTATATGGGGTAAAGAGAAGCTTGCTCCACTTTTAAAATGGGAATATGTCGATTTTTTCGCAGGAATGCCTTAATTTTGTTAAAATGGTTACACTTTACGCAATTCGTGGGTTGAACATTTCGTTCCTGTGGAATAGTAAAATGGCTGAGGCATTTGTCATATATTTGAAATATAGCTTGCCCTTTTGGAAACAGAGTGAAAAATTGGTTCAAGACCTCTAGATAAGCCTCTAGACAAGAGTCTACCAATTTTAAAGTAACAAATATCCATTTTAGGAGTTGATTTGTCGTGACATTAAAGGCGATTGATGGTGGTGCGAACAAGCATGTAACGTTTCCTATTCGGGAACCAGGTACTATTCACCTTAATAACAGCCGCGCCGAGCTATATGACGTAGCTATTGAGCGTGGTGAAGGTAAACGGGCAGCTAACGGTGCCTTTGCTGTTACCACTGGACAACATACGGGTCGCTCAGCGAAAGACAAATATGTCGTTCGCGATGCATCTACTGAAGATACTATCTGGTGGGATAATAGCGCTGCTATGACCCCGGAGCAATTTGCGACCTTGAAAGAAGACTTTCTAGCTCACGCTAATAATCGCGAATTGTTTGTACAAGATTTATTCGGTGGCGCCGATCCTGTCCATAGGTTAAATAGCCGCATCTATTGTGAATTTGCCTGGCACGCCCTGTTTATCCAGCAGCAGATGATTGAGCCAACTGCAGAAGCTCGAGAAAATTTTGACATTGGATTTACCATTGTTGATCTTCCTAGCTTTAAAGCTGACCCTAAGCGTCATGGCACACGTTCTGAAACTGTTATCGCCCTAGACCTTGCAAATAAGCTTGTTCTTATTGGTGGCACGGAATATGCCGGTGAGATGAAAAAATCTGTTTTCTCTTATCTGAATTATATTCTGCCTGAAAAAAACATTATGCCAATGCACTGCTCAGTTAACGAAGACGCGGAAGGCAGTTCTGCTGTATTCTTTGGTCTATCTGGTACGGGTAAAACAACTCTTTCAGCTGATCCGAAACGTCCATTAGTTGGTGATGACGAACATGGTTGGGCACCTAATGGTGTCTTTAACTTTGAAGGTGGCTGTTATGCAAAAGCCATCCGCCTGTCAGAAGATGCTGAACCTGAGATTTATGGTGCTATTAACCGCGAGCATGCGGTGATGGAAAATGTTGTTCTTAATGATGCGGGCGAGCCTGACTTTGATGACGGGTCACTAACTGAAAATACGCGCGGTGCTTATCCGCTTGATTTCATTGCAGGTGCTAGTGAAACTGGCATGAGCGGCCAGCCATTAAATATTGTTATGCTTACAGCTGACGCTTTTGGTGTTTTACCTCCAATTGCTAAACTAACACCTGCTCAAGCGATGTATCACTTCCTTTCAGGTTATACAGCTAAAGTTGCTGGTACTGAAAAAGGTGTCACAGAGCCGACAGCTACATTCTCTACTTGTTTCGGGGCTCCATTTATGCCTCGTCACCCAAGTGTTTATGGCAACTTGCTTCGTGACTTAATTGCTGAACATAAGGTTGATTGCTGGCTTGTGAACACTGGTTGGACTGGTGGTAAGTATGGTGTTGGTAATCGGATGCCTATTAAAGCCACACGCCGACTTCTTGATGCAGCCCTTGGTGGCAGCTTAAAATCTGCGCCAATGCGGGTTGATCCAATCTTTGGCTTTGAAGTGCCTGAGCAAGTTGAAGGTCTTGATGATCAATCAATTTTAACGCCTCGTGAAACTTGGGCTGACAAAGCTGAGTATGATCAAGGCGCTGCCAAACTGGTTGAGATTTTCGTTGAGAATTTTAAAAAGTTCGAGAGCCATGTAGCTGCAGACGTTAGAGCCGCTGCTCCTCAAATTCAGGATGCTGCTGAATAAACTTTTCAATTTCAAACAATTAATTAAAGGCTGCTCTTTTGCGGCCTTTTTTTTTGCGTAATTTTTGCTTAAAATTTTTAGTGTGACCTTAACGCTTTTGTTTATATTTTGCGCTTTGATCTATTTTGTATTCTATTTTTACAGCACCTCTGATTTTCCACTTCTGATTAACCGGCTTTGGAGGCCATTTATGGTTCACTCGTTTCAACTTCGTTTTACTGTTTTTCTAAAGTGTTTACTGGTTTCTCTCTTTTATGTTTTTTCTTTTGCTCCTTTAGCATTGGCAGAAGCCCCTCAGACAGATCTCAAGCGCTTACCTACCTGTAAGGGTGTTAATCTTATTGAAGAAATGAGGATCATTGAGCCTGAGAGATATCAAAAACTGAAGCGTATTGCTGATATTGAGAAGAACTCAAATGCTGTTCTTTGGCGCGTTGAGGGAGCGGACGGTCCCCCTTCTTATCTTTTTGGGACCATGCATACAACTGACCCAGGGGTCACTGAATTTAGCAACCAGGCAAAAGCTGCTTTTATAGAGTCCAAAACGGTTGCTGTTGAGGTTACCAATTTAGATTCTGCCAAAATACAGTCTTACATTCAAAAGAATGCCGGTCAGTTTTTTTCTATTAAAGGCCCTAAATTAAATGAATATTTGAGCCAAGATGATTACCAATATGTCATTGACTTGGCTGTGAAACAGGGCATGCCTAAAAATATGATCCCACTTCTGAAACCCTGGTTTGCTTATATCAGTTATTTTCAAATTCCTGGATGCGAAGCTTTTCGTATGAGTAAAGGCTTGATTTCTCTTGATCAACAAATCATCAAAAAAGCAAAATTAGCTGGCAAACGTTTGATTGGTTTAGAAAGTTTACAAGATCAGTTTTCAGCGTTCGATGCTCTTGATCCAAAGTATCAAGTCACTCTGCTTCAAGATGGAATATTTCAGCATAAGCGGATTAATGATTTTTATTTCACAGCTATGCAACTTTATAAGTCACGGCAGATCGGCATGATGATTCCGCTCTCGATCGCTTTTGGAAAGAATGAAAAAAAAACAACCGCTGCTATGGCTGAATTTCTTGAGATCATGGTGGTTAAACGCAATAAACAAATGTTTGAACACTCTCTCCCTCTCGTTAATAAAGGAGGGGCTTTTATTGCCGTTGGTGCTCTTCATATGACGGGGCGGCATGGCTTGGTTGAAGCTTTTCGAAATGCTGGCTTTCAGGTAACGAAAATCAACTAGGGGCTCTGCCCCTATCTGGCTCCTTTCTGGCCACTCCCTAGTACCTTGAGGGCTCTGACCTATTAATAATCCGTGCTCTATTAGATAAATTTAAAAGGAATACCAAATGAGATCTTATATTTTACCATTCGCTTTGATGAGTGTTTTATTTCTCAATTCTTCATTCGCTCTTGCAAAAGATGCTCAAAATAAAGGTGGTGATGCCGAGACGTTGACGGCTGCCAAAAAACTCGTTGATCATTTGATCGGCAGCACTTTTATTGAACAGATGGCCAAACAATCTTGGGGGGCAATTGCAACTGAAGTTAAATCCAAAAATCCTAATATTGAACCTGCTCAATTAGAAGATTTAAGAGTGGCTTTTCTAGAGCTTCAAAAACAAAATATGGATGACATTCTTGCTGATACGCCGCAAATTTATGCTCGCTATTACACCAAAGAAGAACTCACTCAACTTTATGAGTTTCAGACTTCACCATTGGGCAAGAAAACGTTAGAAGTCACTCCTAAAATTATGGGAGAAATGATGCCTATTATCCTCAAGAAAGTGCAAACCATTGCCCCTCGTATTCAACAATTAATGAGAGAGCGGATTAAAGAAAAGGGCTTTAAAATATAAAGTTGCTTTTCTGGTGCTCCTTCAGTTGCCCCCTCTTTTGTGCTTTAGATTCCCACTAAGCACCCCCAAGGCAACCTCGCGGTGAGCACTTCAAACGTAAAAGAGGCGCGGCTTCCTTTGGAAACCGCGCCTTATAATTAACGCAAACATTTCAATCTATTAGCTGATTTATTCTTACATATGGATTGTGCGTTTGTCTGTAGCGAGCGCGGCTTCTTTAATTGCTTCAGTGAGTGTTGGGTGTGCGTGGCACGTTCTGGCTAAGTCCTCTGCTGAACCGCCAAACTCCATCAACACTGTTGCTTCGCCGATCATTTCACCGGCCATTGGGCCAACGATGTGAACACCTAACACACGGTCTGTTTTCTTGTCTGCGAGAACTTTAACAAAGCCATCTGTTTGATTATTGGCTTTGGCGCGTCCATTGGCCATGAACGGGAACTTACCACTTACATAGTCGTGGCCTTCTTCTTTCAACTGCTCTTCCGATTTGCCGACTGTTGCGACTTCTGGGTATGTATAAACAACGCCAGGGATCAGGTTGTAGTTCACGTGCCCTGCTTGTCCGGCTAAGTTTTCAGCTAACGCGACACCTTCTTCTTCAGCTTTGTGAGCTAACATTGCGCCTTCGATGACGTCACCGATTGCAAAGATCCCTGGTACGTTGGTTTGGAATTTCCCATCTACAGAGATGCGTCCGCGATTATCTTTAGTTACGCCTAAATCCTCAAGCCCTAAGCCTTCAGTAAATGGCACACGACCAATTGCTACGAGAACTGAGTTTGTTTCAATGATTTCAGCATCGCCGCCATCTCTTGGCTCGATTGTAACTTTGGTTTTACCTTTGGCTGATTTTGCTTTTTCAACACCAGTTACTTTAGACCCTAGTTTGAACTCAATGCCTTGCTTTTTCAATATTTTCTGGAATTGAGTTGCAACTTCAGTATCCATGCCTGGTAAAATGCGGTCGAGGAATTCTACAACCGTTACTTTGGCTCCTAGACGGCGCCAAACAGAACCTAGTTCCAAGCCGATAACACCAGCTCCCACAACGACCATATGGTCAGGAACTTTACCTAGCTCTAGTGCGCCTGTTGAAGAGACCACTGTTTTTTCGTCGATCTCGATGCCAGGTATTTGGGCAACATCAGAACCAGTTGCAATACAGATGTTCTTTGATTTAACAACGGTTGTTTCACCGTCTTCGGCTGTAACCGTTACTTCACCTGGTTTTGTGATTTTACCAGCTCCGTGAAAGGCTGTGATTTTGTTCTTTTTAAATAAATAATCAATGCCACTAACATTACCATCGATAGTGTCTGTTTTATGTTTCATCATGGCTGGTAAATCTAACTCAGGTTTCACCTTGATCCCTAGTTTAGCCATGCCGTGGTTAGCTTCATCGAATAATTCAGAGGCATGCAACAATGCTTTTGATGGAATACAGCCAACATTCAAGCAGGTGCCGCCATGAGTTTTTCGTTTCTCAACAACAGCTACTTTCATGCCCAATTGTGATGCACGAATGGCGCAGACATAACCGCCTGGTCCAGAGCCTATAATTGTTAAATCAAATTCCTGATCGGACATGGTTTTTCCCACCCTCAATTCATCTCATTACATTGATGCTCAGAATTAAGTGCTCTTGAACTAGACAATCTAAGAGACACTTTAGACTTTATGAGCCTTTTGTTTTATTCAAATTTAAATCTTTAATCTGTTTCAGGCAATCTGTCTGAAACACTAAAGGTTTCAACTCTATGTTAAAATATCATCTTCATCGCAACCGGCCGCATAAAGCGCCAAAATTAATGAAATTAAAATCATAATGGTTGAAGCAACAAGGCCATAAGTTCCGTAAGCTTGACTGCCATTTGCCATCAGAAGATCATAGCCAACAAAGCCGATTACCATTGTAATTGGTACTAACCAAAGAAATGGTACCGCCCATTCCGAGCGAAAAAGCATTAGTAAACCACCAATGATGGCACCACCTATAGAGGCCATCCAAAGGCATGTACGCCAAAGCGGAAATCCGTCTACCATCGCTTTAAAATCAGCTGGTAGCTGAGCAATGTATTCAACATTCCCTGTTGTGATCATGTAATAATCAATGAGGCCAAAAGCGCCCCAGATGATTGCCAGAATACTCACAATCCAAAAAAGAAAAGTTGGCTTACCATCTTCCTTCATTGAATCGTTTTTTTTCAGAGTTGTGTCTTCACTCATTGTTCTCTCCTCACTCTCTATCCTGGATTGCGAGTTGTCCTTATATATTAAAGATCAAGCACCAGACGCTGTGGATCCTCAAGTGCTTCTTTAACACGTACTAGAAATGTCACAGCTCCTTTTCCATCTACAATACGGTGATCGTAAGACATGGCTAAATACATCATTGGGCGAATTTTGATTTCTCCATCCACAACGATTGGGCGTTTTTCGATGCGATGCATACCCAAAATACCTGATTGCGGGGCATTTAGAATTGGCGTTGACATAAGTGATCCGTAAACACCACCATTAGAAATGGTGAAAGTTCCGCCCTGCATTTCATCAATGCCAAGCTTGCCATCACGAGCACGAAGGCCAAAGTCACCGATTTTTTTCTCGATACCAGCCAGGCTTAGTTCATCCGCATCGCGAACTACTGGGACGACCAAACCTTTTGGAGTGCCAACAGCTACTGCTACGTGATAGTAATTTTTATAGATGATGTCATTGCCATCAATTTCAGCATTTACTTCTGGAACATCTTTTAGCGCCTGGATACAAGCCTTAACGAACAGACCCATGAACCCTAATTTCACGCCATGTTTCTTCTCGAAAAGATCTTTATAATCTTTTCTAAGCTCCATTACAGCCGTCATGTCAACATCGTTAAACGTTGTCAGCATAGCAGCTGTTGATTGTGCATCTTTCAAACGGCGTGCAATTGTTTGGCGAAGCTTAGTCATGCGAACGCGTTCTTCGCGTGGTGCATCATCGGCTTTTGACGGAGCACGAGCGGCTACTGCTGGAGCGGCTTTTTGCTGAGCGTCGCCCTGCTTAATTGCACTCAATATATCTTCTTTGAGAACCTGACCGCGTTTACCAGATCCATTAACATTTGCTGGATCGATATTGTTTTCTTTTGCAATTTTAGCTGCCGATGGACTTGGCGGCATATCATCATTTGCAGCTGCGGCCTTTTCTTCAGCCTTCGGGCTTTCTGCTTTTGCTGCTGGAGCGGCAACTGCTGCTTCGCCAGCTGCGATTGCACCAAGAAGAGCACCAACTTCTACGGTTTCTCCTTCTTCAACTTCAATCGCTCCCATTACCCCGGCCACCGGTGATGGCACTTCAACAGTTACTTTATCAGTTTCTAATTCAACAAGGGGCTCATCAACATTGACGGCCTCGCC
>JAJFHW010000284.1 GCA_021775385.1 Hyphomicrobiales bacterium
AAGTTGATCTACTATCATGCCGTTTTCATCAACGGGTATTGGGATAACTTCAATGCCCAGGCTTTGAAATAAAAAGACGGCACCTTGATAACAAGGGTTTTCAACGTAAACTTTTTTGTAATTATTTTGTAAGAGCCGATAGACTAGATTTAAACCATCTTGTGAGCCACTGGTAATTATGACTTGTTCCGGATCAACTTCAATTCCTCGTGATCGTGCTAAATGTTCAGCTATAGCTTTGCGTAACACTAATAACCCTGCCGGGTCACTGTAATCTGCTATATAGAGGCCGGATGAATTTAGAGTTTGAATGAGTAGCTTTTTCCATATTTGTAATGGGAATGAATCAGGAGCAGACCGGCCAACCCAAAAATCAATTTCCGGACGGCTAGACGCTCCATCGCCGCCAGGTGAGCCTGCAAAGCAAAGCACAGGTTCAGGATCAACACTGTCGATTTTTGCATTTTTCTGTTGATCACTAGACACACTGATCAAATCATCAGGTAATATTTTACTGACAAATGTTCCGGCTGTACCGCGAGATTCGATGTATCCTTCCGCTATTAAGGTCTCATAGCCAAAAATGACAGTGTTGCGAGCAATACATAATTCCTCCGCTAATACTCTACTAGAGGGTAAAAGTGCGCCTAAAGATATTTTGCCAGAAACTATTAAATTTCTAATTTGGACAAAAATCTGAGTGTGCAGAGGTTCTTCAAGATCAGCATCAAGGGACAAATTTAATTTCAATCTCTACTCCTGGATGTATGCTTTAGACAATTTTTTCGAATTTAGAATTCACATAATTATATTAACATGTATCCCATCAATCTTCGAATCTCTTAATTCATAAAAAGTATACCTTAATTCATATGAGAATTGGATCCCCCTAATAGGCCAACATTGGACCTTTTAATAGGTTTGGTATTAAGATTACCATAATAGAAAAATTGCTGTCTATTCAAAATAAAATTACTGCTTATTAAAAAAACCGTGGGAGGTACTGCTTTATGAATGAGCTAACCAAGAAAACTGAATTTTTTGGAGGTTGTCCTCATGATTGCCCTGATACTTGTTCAATGATTTTTAACGTTGAAGATGGTGTTGTAAAGGGCGTGCGAGGTAATCCAGATCATCCAATGACCCGTGGTGGCTTGTGTGTAAAGCTTAAAGACTATGAAAAACGTCATTATCATCCAGATCGCGTACTTTATCCTATGCGCCGGACTGGCCCAAAGGGTTCAAAGCAATTTGAACGGATCAGCTGGGATACGGCACTTGATGAAATTGTTAGTCGTTGGAAAACAATCATAAATGAGCATGGCCCTCAAGCTATAATCCCATATAGCTACCTTGGCCATCAGGGGCTTGTTCATGGTCTGAATGGTGGAGACGCCTTCTTTAATCGCATGGGTGCAACTGTGTGTGAACGCACCTTTTGCGGAGAGGGGTCTTGTACGGCATGGTTACTAACTGTTGGGCCAACTGCGGGGGTCGATCCGGAAAGTTATATCCATTCAAAATATATTGTTATCTGGGCTTGTAATTCAGTAAGTACCAATTTGCACCATTGGGCTATTGTTAAGGAAGCGCAGCGTAGCGGCGCCAAGGTTGTAGTGATTGACTCTTATGCATCACGCACAGCTAAAGAAGCAGATTGGCATATTTGCCCGAAACCAGGAACTGATGGCGCCTTAGCGATGGCTGTCATTAATTCAATCATTGATCAAGGTCTTGTTGATCAGGATTATGTTGATAATTATACATCAGGATTTGATGCGCTAAAGGGCCGTGCTTCAGAGCGGACCCCTGAATGGGCCTCCGAAATTACTGGTGTTCCTGCAGATGATATTCGTAAACTGGCACGTGAGTTAGCAACTGCACAACCAGCAGCAATACGTATTGGTGTGGCGCTTGAGCGCCACCATGGTGGTGGGCAAACCATTCGAGCTGTTAGCTCTATTCCTGCGCTTACGGGTGCATGGCGCCATGTCGGCGGTGGGATCACTCAATTTCCTGTTTGGGAACATCCTTACAAATTTGATGTTATCTGTCGCCCTGACTTAATTCCTGAAGGAACACAAGTTGTGAATAACCTTCAAATTGGTCGAGCACTTCTTGGTGAACTGGATTTGAAAGTACCAATCAAGTCTATGATGTGCTGGAACTCTAACCCGGTTACACAAGCTCCTGAGACAGACAAGATTGTTGAAGGTCTTAAGAGTGATGATTTATTCCTTGTCTCTGCAGAGCATTTTATTTCGGATACTGCTTCATATGCTGACATCGTTTTGCCAGCTTCAATGGGCGCTGAGATGGAAGACATGATCTTGTCCTGGGGGCATTTATATTTAACATATAATGCCAAGTCTGCTGACTCGCCCGGGGAAGCCATTCCTAACAATGAAATTTTCAGACGTCTTGCTGCTAAACTTGGGTTTGAGGAAGAAAATTTCAAATGGTCAGATTCTGAGTGTCTTGAAAATTATGTGGATTGGGAGTCTCCGGCTTGTGAAGGCATTGACCTTGAATATATGCGCAAAAATGGTTTTGCTCGTCTAACTGTTGGAACGAAAGATGACAGAGCGCCGCACAAAGAAGGTAATTTCCCTACAGAGTCTGGTAAGTGCATGTTTGAAGTTCCGGGTGCGACTAATTTTGTGGCTGGGCCATTTAGGCAAATGTACGATGATCTGCAACCAGGTGAACCATTGGATCCGTTACCTGATTATACAGCTCCTCGTGAATCACCAGCGACCAATCCGCTTTTGGCTGAGAAATTTCCACTTAACATCATCTCACCGAAGAGCCATGGCTTTTTAAATTCATGTTACGCGAACATGGAGCATAAAATAAAAGGGCAGGGCGAACAATTTGTCATGATAAGTGCTTTTGATGCTGAGGCCCGAAATATCACTGAAGGTGATCGGGTTCAGGTTGCAAATCAAAGGGGTGCCTTTAAAGGTGTGGCTCGCATAACGGAAGATGTTAATCCAGGTATTGTCGTTGCAACCCTTGGATATTGGCGTCAGCTCAATACAGGTACTGTAAATTCTATTAGTTCTGCAGAATTTACAGATATGGGACATGCACCCTCATTTTCGGATAATCTTGTTGAGGTAACACGTACTAATTAATCGTTTGTTTTTACATGATCATTTTTTTGGATTGAGCCAGTTATTTTAGTAATTTGACTTGCTCAATCCTTGAGGTGGCTCTCTAGACTTGCGCGAAGCTAAGTCATTCATAGATCATCTATGAAATGTCACATTGGTAAGAAAAGGAAATAATAAATATGCCTCACATCGTTACTGATAACTGTCAGTCATGTCGATTTACGGACTGCGTTTCTCATTGTCCAGTTGAATGTTTTCATGAAGATGATGAACGTCTTTATATCAACCCGGATGTTTGTGTCGATTGCGGAGCTTGTATCCCGGCTTGTCCGGTTCAAGCTATTTACGATGTCGTTGATATGCCGGAAGACAAAGAGCCCTGGATTAAGGTCAATGCTGAACGTTCTAAAAACTTGCCTGTGATTATGAGTAAACAAGAGCCGCTTCCAACTGCCGAGAGGCGTCGCACGGAACT
The DNA here is from genome assembly GCA_021775385.1 of Hyphomicrobiales bacterium. Classification (GTDB taxonomy): domain Bacteria; phylum Pseudomonadota; class Alphaproteobacteria; order Rhizobiales; family HXMU1428-3; genus HXMU1428-3. Next base: position 3,592 of record JAJFHW010000284.1, read on the forward strand.
TGGGCTCTAAAGTTTTTGTACTTGAAATATATACAGCGAGACTGTCGTGGTAAACATTCCTATCGCAATAGTTGGGAGTGGACCGAGTTGGTTTTATGCAGCTGAAGCTCTGCTAAGATCTGATCTTAACGTTGAAGTTAATATGATAGAAAAATTGCCCACTCCATTTGGCCTTGTCCGAAGTGGTGTAGCGCCTGATCATCCAAAGCTCAAGCAATCAATCTTGGTTTATGATCGTATTCTGAAACAAGATGGGATGAGCTTTTTTGGCAATGTGACAGTTGATGAGGATATCTCAGTTGAAGACTTATTGAAGACCCATCATGGGGTGATTATGGCTTGTGGAGCCCCACTTGATAATAAGTTAAACATACCTGGTGAGAATTTGAGCGGCAGTCATGCTGCGACAGCGTTTGTTGGTTGGTATAATGGTCACCCCGAATATCGTGATGAGCAATTTGATTTTAAGCAAAAGAAAGCCATCGTTATTGGACATGGGAATGTAGCGGCTGATGTTTGCCGAATTCTTTCTAAACCGGTTAGTGAGTTGAAAAAGAGTGATATTGCCGAACATGCTCTAGATGCGCTTGCTGAAAGTCAAATTAGGGAAATTCATGTTGTTGGACGCCGTGGACCTGTGCAGGCTAAGTTTTCTCCTAAGGAGTTGCGGGAATTAGCTGATATTCCAAATATCACAACGGAGGTTGACGCAAATGATTGTGAGATTGGAGAACAGTGTAAAGTTGAGTTAAGTGACCCAAAGAATATAGCTAGCGGAAAGAACTTGGAACTCTTTCGATCTTTTCCAGAATTACAAACATCACCTGAACTCCCACCGTATCAGCTTCGCAAAATAAAATTTCGTTTTTATCTCACACCACAAAAAATTCATGGAACTGAAACGGTTGAAGGAATGTCATTTTTAAAAAATCAACTTGGTGGTCAGGCATTTTCGCAAACTGTTATTTCAACAGAGGAAACTGAACACATCCCTTGCGGACTTGTCTTTCGTAGCATTGGCTATAGGGGAGTACCTTTTAAAGATATTCCGTTCAGCGATGACCAAGGTAAAATTCCGAACAAAGAGGGTCGAGTCATAAAAAATGGAAAAGCTATGCCGGGAGTTTATGTCACGGGATGGCAAAAGCGAGGGCCCTCCGGCATTATCGGCACCAACCGTGCTGATAGTATTGAAACTGTAGAATGTTTACTTGAGGATATGACTGGTGTTGAGAAAATTCCCAAGTCTGGCTCAGATGGCTTAACGGCTATACTTAAGAAGCGGCAAGTTCAAATTGTTGGACTTGATGATTGGCTGAAAATTGATACCTCAGAAATAGATCGTGGCAGGAAATTTGGTAAACCTCGGGAAAAATTTACCAGGGTTGATGAGATGCTTGAAGTGCTGTCAATTTAGAAATTGAAAGTATCCATGTAACCATTTGATTGTAGCTCGATTATTCGAATGTTTAATTTATAGGTGACTAGCTATGCATCCAAAACAAGAAAGAAAACGAAAGTTATTAGCAGCAATAGAATATCAGAAAGATTTTAATATTGATGTTTTATTAGATACTGTTGCGTTGAATTTAAAGGTAAGAGGTAATTATCTTGCGGGCTACACTCAGTATGAAGTTAAAGATCCTAAAGGCCGCTGTCCGGTTATGAAACTTCGTAATTTAAAAACGGACGAAACGATTAGGATCTCTCAAGCCATGGGCATAGAATCTCGGGGATGCCGTATGGATGCGGGTGCTCTTGCTGATGTTTCCGGGAAGCTTGTGAATGAGCTAGAACCTAAGATCCAACTCTTGATCATCAATCGTTTTGGAAAAGCGGAAACTGAAGGGCATGGCTTTCGCAATGTGATTGAAGAAGCATTTGCGATGGAGATCCCGATTTTGACGACAGTACGCGCGCCATATGTTGAAGGGTGGTCTAGTTTTTGTGGTGAGCTTGGCGAGACTTTGCCAACCATGCCGTATGAAATTTTAAATTGGTTTGATGAAATTAAATTAGAAGAAAATACCTTAGCAACAATGGAATTATAATTTTGACCCCCCACTCATTTTTTAGCCTTAA
>JAJFHW010000285.1 GCA_021775385.1 Hyphomicrobiales bacterium
AAAAAGCGATTAGCGAAATGCGCAGAACGGCTCTTCATGTTGAGGGACAGATTGCGGGGCAAATGGAAGCCGCACGGCATACAAGTGAAGATTTGCGCGTTAATCTAGAAAAAAGCAAAGAGTTACGTGATATCGCAAAGAAGTTTTCTGAGGTTGATATTCATGCCTTGAAGTCTATGGAGACCCATTTGCATCCTGCTCCTGTGACGTCTGATCAAATGGAAATTTCAAAACAATTGAAACGTCAAAAATTAGGGTTTGGTCAGGAAAGCTTTGCTCCTTCAACTTTGACAGAACCACCCACGCATCCGGGGATTGAAGGTGGGAGAGAACAAACTCTTACTCAAACGGCGTATCACGACCTTCAGCCAGTAGGTCAACAGCAAATGGGCCAACAAATGGCAGGTCAAGACGAACTCCGTTTTGTTGATCAGAATAGAAAGTCACTGGGTCATGAATAATTTTAGATTGTTACAATTGGTTGTGTTTGCTTGTACTTGTTTGCTTCTTTTAAAAAGTGCTGCTTTTATTTTTGCTGATACTGGGACTGTGATTACGGGTTCGGTTGCTTTGAATGCTCAAGAGGTGCCTGCGAAAGATGCCGAGCTTTCTAAAGACAAGTCAAAGGCAGAAATGAGCTCTAAGGGTGCTGACAAAAATAAAGACCCAAAATCTGCTGAAAAAGATGCTCGTAAAAAAGAGAAAAAGGCCAGCCAAAACCAAGGGCCAAAACAATTCGACCCTGAGAATGCACAAAAGACGAGAGTTAGATCTACTTCATCGGAACTTGATTTGCTAGAGAGTTTGGCTCAAAGACGCAAGCAATTGAATAAACGTGAAGCTGAATTAAGCTTGAAGGAAAATTTATTACAGGCTGCTGAACGTCAGATTGATGAACGCATAAATCAACTGAAAAAGCTTGAAGCGAGAATTCAAGGAAAACTGAAAAAACAAGATGTTTTGAATGATCAGCAATACCAACGATTAGTTAAGATATACACTTCGATGAAGCCGAAAGAGGCTGCTCGTATTTTCAATGGATTGAAAATGCCGATTTTGGTTGATTTGACGCGGTCTATGAAAGCTGCTGCTAGTTCTCAGATCTTAGCGAAGATGAATCCAGAAAAAGCGAGAGAGCTGACACTGATGCTTGTTAAAAAAGATCAGATGGTTGCTGCAAATGATACTGCAAAAACTGATGAATTACCTTCTGTTCAAGATGATAAACCTGCTGAAAAAAATCAATAATTTAGGTTCAATGAAGTCAAATAGCGACAAAATGATCTAATTCTCGTCGGATCTTGCTGTTTGTGCGTTTTGTTTGCAAATTTTACCTAATTATTAAAGAGGTTTTTAAGGAAACACTGCCACACTGTTAGCTGAACTTCAGTTCGAAGAAGGCTGAATGATGCCCGATAAAGTTAAAATGCTTTATCTGCAAGGAGTGCGTATGGGTGAGTTTAAGACATTTTTAACTTCAAGGATCTTCTTGACCAGATGGCAAGGCGATTCAGAGTTTTTTAATAAATTCACCCTTGGTGCATTATCGCTTTTGCTTGTGCGCTTTTCTCAACTGTTTTCAATTCGGCTATCTAGCCTTTCTTCATCGCTTATCCATTCTCTAGTTTTTTGCATCTTTCTAACTTTTACTCATGGAAGTTTGCTGGCCGCGGGGCTGAAAGTCAAAACCGATGCTTCTGAAAAACGTGGCTATGCTCGGCTAATTTTAAACTTTGATCGGTTGCCTGCTTATGAAAGTGCTGTTGATGATACGATTTTGGTTTTTAAATTCAAAGAAGCTGTCGATCTTAATTTAGATGAGCTTATTCGAAAAATGCCAAACTATATTAGTGTTGCACGGGTCGACCCTGATGGACATGCGTTTCGATTGGCTTTTTCCGATAGTTATAAAGTGAATATCATGGAAGCGGGAAGCCAAGTTTTCATTGATATTCTTGGACGTAAGTGGAAGGGTATGCCACCTAATTTGCCTCAAGATGTTTTGCGCTCGATTGCTAAACGAGCTGCTGAAATTGAGGCGGCTAACCAAGCGCGATTATTACAGAAAAAGAAAGCTAAAGAAGTTTTTACAGCTCGCATTCGTGTCGGAGCTTTGCCGACCTTTACGCGCCTAGTATTTGATTGGAACAAATTTGTTACTGCGAAGATGGAGCGAAAAGGTTCTTCAGTGCAGCTGACTTTTGGTGAACCCGTTAAACTTGATGTTGGCCGGGTCAAGCATGATTTACCCAAATATTTAACGAGCATCTCTTCCGTTTCTTCAGAAACTTCTACAATCGTTACCTTAAAATTACCCCCTTTATCTAATGTGCGAGGGTATCGTGAGGGTGAAGATTATGTGGTTGATATTTCCCCTTCAGATGTTGCTCTTTCAAAACAATTGAAAAAGCTTGAAAAGAATGTGGTTGATAATGAGGGTAATGCTGTTGGGCGTGAAGATGTTCAAATTCTTTCTTCTGAAGCACCAAAGAAAATGAATGAATTTACTGGTGAGCAAGAAACCATAAGTATGGTGCGCTCAACTTATTCGGATTTTAACCCTGATAAATTTGATCTGAGTATGTATGGCGACGATGTTGAGAGAGTTGGTTTGCCTGCTGTAAAAGCAAAGTCGGGAATGATCGTTGCTGGTGTGCAGCCTCAGTTTAAGGGACGTGAGGGAGGTAAAGTTCTCCCAATGCTATCACCTGAGAAAAAGGCCGCTCAGAATTTTGATAATGTTTATGTAAAAGAAGCAGACGGATATACTGAAATTTCTTTTCGTTTTGAAGAAGCGGTTGCAGCAGCCGGTTTTATTCGAGGGGAAACAGTTTGGATATTATTTGATAGCTTTAAGCCGCTTGACCTTTCAGGTGTGATGAAACGGGGATCTCGCTATATCAAAGATATTCGTAAAACGCGATTGAACAACGGTCAATTGATATTGATTAAGTTGACTGAACCTCAGTTATTTGCCTTTGAATATGACAATTTTACGTGGACGGCAAAAATTGGAGATATGGTTACAGCTAAGGCTCAATCATTACGGTTGCGCCGGAAGGTGAATGCAGAGAACAAACGTTATGTCAGTATTTCTTTGCAGCAACCAAGTCATATCTATTGGCTGAAAGATGAGACTATTGGTGATCGCATTGGTTTGGTTACCAGCTATCCACCTGTTGAACAATTAATGAAGCCGCAGGAGATGGTTGAGTTTAGTGCGTTTGGTACAGCGCAAGGCGTGGCAATTTCTCCTAAAACTGACGATGTTGAAATTCGAGTTGGTTTTCAGGAAGTGGTGATTACGCGCCATTCTGGTTTACACCTTTCTGATGATACGGTTCCAGATCAAGCAAAACGTCCAGGTAAAGCGGCTAAAAAGAAGAGCTCGACACTTGGCTTTATAAATTTTGATGATTGGCAATCTGCTGGTAATGGATCCTTTGTTGATCAGATGGGTAACTTTGAATCTCGTATAGCAGTTTCTGAAGCTGAGGAACGTTATAAGGCGCGGCGCGATTATGCTCGGTTCTTGATTTCAAATGAATTAGCTCCTGAAGCTTTGGGGATGTTGAAGCGGTTGACATTTGAGTCTCCAGAGCGACAAAATGAGCCTGAATTGAGAGTGTTGGAGGCAGCGGCCAATGTGATGATGCGCCGACCTCAAGATGCTATATCTTCATTAGCTACGAGTGGTTTGCACAGTAATGAGCATGCGTCTTTATGGCGTGGTATGGCGAAGTTAATGCTTGAACAATGGTCTGACGCAATGCGTCAATTTCGTAATGGCCAGGATGTTATGCGGTATTATCCTGATTTGCAGCGAGCTCGGTTTAGTTTAGCTGCTGCTAAAGCTGCCAAGAATTTACAAAATTTTGCTTTGATGAAAGAATATTTAAAAGCAGTGCCGCGTGAGAGCGGTCAAGATTCTATTGATGTTGAAGCGATGTTATTAAACGGTCAGTATCTTGCGAATATGGGAGAAACTGAGGACGCTTTGAACCTATTAAACCTTGTGGCTAATTCTGATGTTTCGCCAATTGCAGCTCAGGCGAAGGTTGATATAGTAAAACTCAATTTAGAGAATAAAAAAATCACTATGAAGCAAGCGATCTCTGATTTAGAGGGTATGCAATTAATGTGGCGTGGTGATAGCACTGAAGTGCAGATGTTTTCAATGCTCTCAAACCTTTATGCTAATAAAGGGGACTATCGTTTGGCGTTTGGTAATATGAAACAAGCGGTAAAAGCGTTTCCAAAAGATGATAATGCTTTGAAAATTCAAGATGAGATGGCAAAAGTTTTCAAATCTTTATTTTTGCAAAATAGAAAAACAAGATTACGTCCGATTGAAGCTTTGAGTTTGTTTTATGACTATAAAGAATTAACGCCTGTTGGTCGTGCAGGGGATGAAATGATCCGCATGCTTGCAGATCGCTTAATTGATGTGGATTTACTGGATCATGCAGCTGAATTGCTTGACCATCAAGTGACGAAACGGGTTCACGGTGCTGCTCGTAGTCAGGTTGCGGCAAAATTAGCTATGGTGCATCTGATGAACAGAAAACCTGTTCTCGCCTTACAAACAATTGGACGGACACGGCAACCTAATTTACCTGACAGGGTGAAACGAGCTCGCGATGTTTTAGAAGCTCGTTCTTTGAGTGAAATGGGCCGGGTTGATGGTGCGATTGATATTCTAAATCGGATGAAGGGTGCTGAAATTGAGCGTATGAAAGCTGATGCTTATTGGAATGCGCGGCAATGGGGCAAAGCTGGCGAACAGTTGGAGAAATTACTTGGAACCAGTTGGAACCGTAGTGATGTCTTGCAACCCTATGAACGCAAAGATGTGTTAAGATCTGCTATCTCTTATTCCTTGGCTGAGGATGCATTTGCACTTTCTCGTTTGCGCAAGAAATTTTATAATAAAATGGTGAATAGTACGGATGCGAGTGCTTTTATTGTTGTGACTAAACCGGTGAATAAAAACGGTGAGGTTTATAAAAAATTAGCCAAAGATATTGCTGCTATTAATACTCTTGATGTGTTTATGAAACAGTATCGTGATCACTATAAAGACAGCCTTTCAGCTGGACGTGTTTCTAATGGAGAAAGCGAGCAAGAGGGATAGAATTTTTACTCTTTTTGTCCACGCGGGCTATTCCGTTGCTTCGCAGCGGGCCCTCCGTTGGGCGGCGCTAGGCACCGGGCAGCAAAGCTGCCATGTCCCTTAGCCAGAAGAAGGCTAAGCTCCTTCTTCATATGGTGATTTTGAGTTTTGTTTTCTCTCACGACTATTCTACCGCTTAGGCATTGGGTTTCCGAGGGGGGGGAGTTTTTCTTGTGATCAAGCTTTTGCGTATGCACTCCGCTCGGGCTTATATTGTGAACCTCAAGCTGCCATGCCCTGATTACGTAAGGGCGTCACTTTTTCTTCGTATATGCACTATTCTGTTAAATTCTTCTAACGATCAATCCAGGTCAAATTTATCTTTGTAGTCCTCGGCCAGAGATTGATCTTGGGCTGGTTTGCGCATGAGGCAATTGCCGACAACAAGAGTGTCCATCTCTGTTCCCATGAAGCAATGGAAGGCGTCTTCTGGTGTGTTGACGATAGGTTCGCCGCGCACATTAAAACTTGTGTTTACAACAATCGGGCAACCTGATTGCTTTTTAAATGCTGAAATGAGAGCGTGGTATCTTGGGTTGGTTTCAGCATGCACAGTTTGAATTCTTGCAGAATAATCTACGTGAGTGATTGCGGGGATGGTAGAGCGTGGGATATTTAATTTCTCAATTCCGAATAGACCCTCATCTTCTTTCGATGTGTCTTTTCGGTGTTCTTCCTTCACTGGGGCGACAACGAGCATGTAAGGGCTGGTGCCTTCGTGATCAAAATAGTTCGACACTTCATCACTGATAACGGACGGAGCAAAGGGGCGAAAGCTTTCCCGGTATTTGATTTTTAAATTGAGAGTTTTTTGCATTTCAGGATTGCGTGGGTCACCTAAGATAGAGCGACCA
>JAJFHW010000286.1 GCA_021775385.1 Hyphomicrobiales bacterium
ATGCGTAATGATCTAGCCATGAGCTAAGCGTATAGCTTATTTAAACTTAGTACAATGATAGACTTGACCCCTTTCTTTCACTAATCTGTCAGAATCGTCTTTAATTACTTGACGGAGTGCCTCAGGGCGTGAAGCGGACAACCAACTACACCTATTTTGCTCTTATTTATTATCTTCCATATCACTCAGGGCATACATTTCAACTAAACGAAGACTGTCTTTCACCGGTTCAGATGCCTGCTTTATATAAATAGGAACATGCATCGCCCATGCTATCCTTAGGGCATCATATAGTAATGCATGAGCATAGCTTTGAGTGCATAAATCAATGCTGGAAAAGTTTAAAACAATTAGTTCTTTTTTTATGAGCTTTGGCACGAAGTACTCTTTTGATAGTTTTTCAGCAACTATTGTATCCTCAGCCCCAATCTTCATGAGTATCTCAAGAGCATCATCGGGGGCAATATCATATCTTAATAGCTTTCGATCATGTCTTTTTGTGGTTCTTTCTTCAGCGCGACCAATAATAGATCGTAGCAATTCATCAAAATCTGCAATTCCTCGCTTCGGGATTTCAAACACGACAAGTGTTCCAGGATAACTAGTCTTCAACAGACTGATTGCTCCATGACCCACTTCATCGCCAACTAGACATAGAGTATCTCCTTCGGATGCAATTAAAAGGCGCCCCCCGCTGAGTTTGGCCATCTCAGAAATAAAAAACAATCCAAGCCCAGCATTTTGGGAGCTACCTTTTTTGGTTTCATCGAACGCACCTGAATAATGCGGCCAAAGTGACCTTTCTAGTGCGACTCCAGGACTCTCTATTTCAGAGTGCATAGCTTCTAAAGTTCGGTAAATGCCTACTCCATGGTCTGCCACAGCGATTTGAATACTTGGGGAACTTGTATAAATGCCACCCATGTTCATGCTTTGAGCTACTATTACTCCACCGAGTGGATCTTTACTGTGTTGGACAACATTTCGCATCAGCTCAACTAGAACATAATAAATAACCCTTCTCATTTCTTCAGAATCAATGAACTCAGAAGGGTCCATATTATCGATAATAAGATGTGATATTTCAGAAGCGCTTTTCTCGATTTTTGTAAAATCCTTTATTCTCCGCATCTTCACAGTTCTACCTTGTTCGGCTTTCCCTAAAGATTTTCTAGCATTCACTACGTCATTAAGTCCAATCGCATTGGCAAATTTTCCCGCATTACTAGAGCCATTGGTTAGAATTTCCACGGCAGGGTCACCATCAACCCGAGCCAAGGCAGCTAGTGCCGCAAGGCCCCATGGCTGAACCATATCGAAGTCATCAAGGCATATTATTCTATTGCCTTTTGAAACTTGGGATTCCAACCAGTGTAAGAACTCATCAGGTTTACTAAGATCGATTTTACTTGAGGGTGGTGGCGCTGAGTATTTTAGCTCATTCTCTTCTTCATTGGTCTGGTCTTTCACTTTGGAATTATCAGGCTGTATATGTGTGTAATTGATTAATTCATCATTATGAAAAGATTTATTCCACAATCGATTAGCTTGCTCTGGAGTTATCTTTCCTTCTTCTACTGATGTTTTGAGTCGTTTATTTACAAACTGACGGTGCAGTGCTCCAAGCATTTCAACCGCTGTTTTTTCATCGCCGTTTAAATCGAATTCAATCGCCTGATAAAATTTCCTTTTACTCATAGAATCACCGATGTTTGTATTATTGGATAGGATAGGAAGTAAGTCTTGAACGGATAAACCAATACCCCCCTTCCTTATCGGCAAAGACTATAGCCTAATGATTCCAGATTGGCGAACGTCCACTTTTGGCCCAGGCTGTGTGAAAACTAAAGCTTGTTTCCAGAAAATCAGGGTCAGGTCTATCGTTGTAGCATTTCCCTATCATCTCTAATAATTCACCCAAAAAATCCGTGGACATATATAATTACTTACATCCACTGACCGCCCGTGTTTGATCGTTTGTCGCCTGACAGCACTGTAGTGTCTAGCTACAACCACTGGTAAGGTTTCAGCTATAATAGGCAGCTGATTCCACCCAACTTATAAGCAACCTAGCATTTTCCATTTTTATTATAAGCCATTCACCATATTCACATAATACTGCATCGCTGCTTTGTTTTGTTTGATAGCTTTGGGGGATAATTTACCCAGTTCGGTGAGCTGTTGCACAAACGCATTCATCTCTTCTTCTGAGCCAAGGTTTTTGGGGCTTAAGTTGATGGTTAAACGTTTGGACACGTTATTGAGCGCCAAAACCAAATCTTCTACGCTCTCATTGCCTTTAAGCTTTGCACTTCCTAAATAACCTTCAAATTCTGCTTGATATTTAACCAACGTATTACTCCAAAACTATTTTTTCGCATCAGAAGAGAGCATAGGGCTTCTTCTGATGTCTTTTGTATTTTCTTTTTAAAGTCTACCCATTTTTGGCAACTCACCCACAAGTGGGGCGAGATAATCAAGCCAAGCTTGGGTGACATCATTACCTGCTTGGTTGATATACTCTGGTTTCATGGATGTGGCTTCACGCGCAACTGTTGAAAGCGGGGTGATAAAATAACTACTTACATACGGCACACTGCTTTCGCGTTTGATGGCAACAGAGCCATTTTCTGCATGGGCAACCGCATGATCCACGGCAAAAGTACCCACATCACGTGCTTCTTTGGCATCCACTTTCGATACAATCGTAGGGAAGCTGCGTTGCAGATAACCGAAAGTATCGGCACGCACTCTCGCGCCTTTGGGCAAAGCTTCTTTCACCAACGCCGACAAAGTGTCGCCCAAAGCGCCTGTGCCTGAAAGCTGCAAATTACCATGCGAATCTTTCTCACCACTTGTCGCAATCGGGTGACCTGCTGCATCAACAATACCTTCAGATACTGCCACCACACAACGACCATGTTTTTCTACTTGTGTTACCACATCAGCTTTGAATTGATCGACATCAAATGTTGTCTCAGGCAGATAAATCAAATGTGGGCCATCACCATCTGCTTGGCGCGCAAGAGCCGAAGCTGCGGTTAAAAAACCTGCATCTCTACCCATCACCACATTGATTTTCACACCAGACAAAGCTTTGTTATCTCTGTCATCCCCCATAAATGCCAAGGCCACAAACTTCGCCGCCGAAGCAAAACCTGGGCAGTGATCGGTGACTCTTAAATCATTATCAATGGTTTTGGGGATGTGCACGGTGCAAAAATCATAACCTTCTTCTTTGGCCATTTCAGCAATGATGTAGGCCGTTTCTGCTGAATCATTGCCACCAATATAAAAGAAAAAACGCACATCATTTTTCTTAAAGACT
>JAJFHW010000287.1 GCA_021775385.1 Hyphomicrobiales bacterium
AGATGGCATCGGTGCAGACGTCATGCGCCGTATAGCCCTTCCGATGATCGGCGGCATGATCTCAACAACAATCCTAACCCTAATCGTCATCCCCGTTATTTATCTACTCTGGGAAAGCAGGGAACAGAAGAAAAAGGCAAGCACAAGCACAAGCACAAACACAAACACAAGCAATGAAATTCAACAACAGCTCGAGCTAACAGTTTAAAACTTATCTGTATGAATATTCATGTCCACTTTACAAGACCGCTTTAAATGATAAACAATTGCACTATTTATCACTTATAATTTGATCAAAACAGACAGATAGAGCTCTAACATACTGACGAAAGTGAAAAGAAAACAATGCTCAAAAGTACAAAATTACGTTTTAAATCACCGTCGGTTACTGCTCTTTGCACTATTAGTATGATGTTTCTTTCTCCCATAGTCTCTAAAGCAGAAAACATACAAAAGTCTGAGCAACATGAGTTCAAAGTCGTTGAATATGTTAACTGGTTAAGCAATCCATGGGGAATGACCTTCTTGCCAAATGGAGATATCCTCGTCACCGAAAAACGTAAAAAACAACTCCGCATCATCAGAAATGGCAAGCTAGATAAAAAAACCATCACAGGTCTTCCAAAAAACATAGATACGGGCGGACAGGGCGGTCTCTTAGATGTGACCATCCATCCAAATTTCAAAGAAAATAATCTGGTTTATTTCTCTTATTCAGGCACAGGGAAAAATGGTAAAGGAGGCAAAGGAACAGAAGTCGCCAGAGGAACATTATCTGGCAACAAGTTAGAAAATGTAAAAACCATTTTCAAAGTGTCTCCAAAAACCAGCGGCTCACACCATTATGGCTCACGGCTTCAATTCGCCAAAGACGGCACCTTATTCATCACCACCGGAGACAGATACAGCTATTTAAAAGAAGCTCAAAATCCGGCTAATCATCTCGGTAGCGTCATCCGTATCAATGACGATGGCTCAATTCCCAAAGACAACCCATTTATCGGGCATACAAAATTCAAACCTGAAATTTATTCTTACGGCCACCGCAACGCACAAGGGCTAACCCTAAACCCAAAAGATAATACCCTCTGGCTACACGAACACGGACCACGCGGCGGAGATGAGCTAAATAAACTAGACAAACCAGGCGCAAACTACGGCTGGCCCAAAGTCACATTTGGTATTGATTATAGCGGCGCAATCATATCAAACAAAACCAAAGCCCCCGGCATCATCCCACCAGTGATTTATTGGAAACCATCAATCGCCCCAAGCGGCATGGCATTTTACAGGGGAGATAAATTCCCAAAATGGCAAGGCAACCTCTTCGTCGGCGCCTTGGCCGGTGCCCATTTACGCCGTATTGTTTTTGAAGGAGACAAAGTAACAAAACAGGAAGTCCTACTAAAACACACCGCCCGCTTCAGAGACGTAAAAACCGGGCCAGATGGATACATCTATATATTAACAGATGATAGTGAAGGACAGCTCTTAAGACTAGAACCGGTGAAATGATACATCACTTTGAAAACTAAAATAATGGTGGAGTTCATAATAAACTCCACCATTATAATCACTCAATCTAAAAAGGGTTATTTTCAGATTTTCCCTTGCTTTCAAAAAATTCTTTCGTAATTTTGAAAACTACCGGACTAAGCAGAGCCAAAGCTATTAAGTTAGGAATAGCCATAAGAGCATTTAACGTATCTGCCAAAAGCCAAACAAATCCTAATTTTAACGTTGCTCCAACCAAAGCGGCTCCTGACCATACAATACGAAATGGCATTATAACCTTCACACCAAACAAATATTGTAATGATCTCTCACAATAATAACTCCACCCAAGAATAGTTGTAAACGCGAAGACACTTATTGATATCGCTATAATATAACCACCAAAGCCTGGCAGTGCTAAATTGAAGGCATGAGATGTCAAAGCTGCACCTGTTTCACCGCTTGTCCAAGCGCCAGTAGCAATAATTGCAAGAGCAGTGAACGTACAAACTATAATCGTATCAATGAAAGTACCCAGCATTGCGACAAGCCCCTGGCTAACAGGACCTTTGGTTGAAGCAGCCGCATGAGCAATTGGTGCTGAACCTAAACCAGCTTCATTAGAGAAAACACCTCGTGCAACACCAAAACGAATTGCTGCCCAAACAGCAGCACCTGCAAAACCACCAGTAGCAGCCGCCGGAGAGAATGCATGAGTAAAGATAAGGTTGAAAGCGCCAGGAATTGCATCAACATTTACAATCAAAACCAATGTACTTGCTGCGATGTAAGCAATCGCCATGAAAGGAACCAGTTTACCTGCAATAGTTGAGATCCGCTCGATCCCTCCGATTAAAACCATTCCAACAAGAACAAGCAAAACAACACCTGTAACCCATTCAGGAATAGCAAAATTGGTGCTCAAAGCATTTGCAATAGAATTAGCTTGCACCATATTCCCAATACCAAAACCGGCAATACCAGCAAAGAAAGCAAATAGAACACCTAACCACTTCCATTTCGCTCCAAGACCATTTTTGATATAATACATAGGGCCTCCAACAAACTTACCCCGTTCATCTTTTTCTCTATATTTAACAGCAAGAACAGCTTCAGCAAATTTTGTAGCCATACCAACCAAAGCAGTCATCCACATCCAAAAAACGGCACCAGGCCCTCCAAGGAAAATAGCTGTTGCAACACCAGCAATATTACCAGTACCAATAGTGGCAGCTAGTGACGTCATGAGGGCATTAAAAGGGCTAATACCACTATCATCACCAGGAATTCGACCCTGCCAGAGAAGTTTAAAACCAAAAGGAATTTTAATAATTGATAAGAGTTTTAGGCCAAATGTAAGATATATTCCCACACCCAAAATCAGCACCAACATTGGCACTCCCCAAACTACTCCATTCAGCCAATTGACTGCATTTGTGATTATTTCCATTGTTCCCTCCCAAAAAAATTCAAAGCTAGACAGATATAAAGTTACTAATAAATGTTCTCGCATTAAGAAAATCTAAGGTGAGTACACATTAGATAATCAAGGGGCTAGCCTACGATTCAATAGACTATTGGTCAAGAGATGGGAAAAAAATGAACCACACAGGCAAAAGAGATTTGCATAAACATCCTACAAACAATAATTCATGCAATAGAAAGAGCAAGACGCAAAGCCCCCCAATGCTGACCATCAATTACAATCGGCATTGAAACATCTTTCATGAAAACATTCCTACCGCCACCAAGGTCACGCAAATATGTCTGAACCAAAAATTCCTTCCTGTTCCGACCAGCACCTAATCCTGTAGGGTCATCAAAAATTCGTCGGTTGCGAGAATTGGATGCATTCCAAATAGGATCATCACCTTGCGGTTTTGAATATTTTTTATTATGCACCGGTAAATACCCATTCCGGTCAACCGCTGCACAAAAGACAAAGCTAGCATCCATACTAAGAACTGGTTCAATAATTGGTGGCAAAACTTCATCAAAAAATGGCAAGCCTTTAGTGGTGACCTGCTCCGGATTAGACCCTGCAATCGGAACATAAGCTTGATCAAACAGTGCTGCCTTTGAAACTTTCCCATTATTCAAACCCGTTACAAATTCTCTCACAATTAGATCACGGCGCTCTTTTATAATTTCTATATATTGCTTTTCTTTAAACTCAGCCTGCTGAATAAAACTTGAAAGGGCATCCTTAATAGATCCATCCATTTCAACAAAACGAAACCGTGTACCCAATGGCTGGTGGCCCTGAACATTAGCTTGCACTAGTCCTATACCCTCATAATCGATCTCAACTGTCGACCCAACCGTTAGCGTCCCCTCTTCCAGGTCTAGAAGCGATCCCTCTAGAGAAATATCGCGCGCGACTGTTTGATAAGTTTGTCCTCTATCCGTTAATCTAACAGGGATACCACAAGGCACTCTTGGGTTAGCTCGACTGTCGACATCACCAATACTATTCGCTGTGACAGCAAGCCTATGTCCAAGCTTATCGAAAGTCAGGTTAATAACTCCAACTTTACTTCCAAGCACATCTGAAACGCGATTTAGATCAGTTACTGTTTTTGTAAACATACTAATCGGATTTCGCTGCTCAACAGCACCACCAGCAGCTGCTTGCGCGTTAGAGCTCAGCTCGTTTAAAGCCGTTACTTGGTTGGAAACATTACCAGCAACAGAGTTAGCAGCTAAATTCATTTGTCCAATAATTTGAGTGATCTCACTCATATTTATAACAGTGGTGCTCACAGCACTCTCAACACAAGTAATATTTTCACTAATTTGACGCGCAGCATTCGCTGTTTGCTCAGATAATGCTTTTACTTCACCGGCAACAACGGCAAATCCCAAACCAGCTTCACCAGCTCGCGCAGCTTCGATCGTAGCGTTTAGAGACAGCAAATTAGTTTGACGAGAAATCGTATCAATCAACGACGTGATATCAGAAATACGTAAGGCGGTTTCTTTTAACTGTTCAATCGTAGCACCAGCCACATCTGTTTTATCAACGGCATCACCAGCTAACTTAGACATGTTCTCAGCCTGGCCACCAACTTCTAGGCTGTTTGATTGGATTTCTTCAATACGTGAAGCAACAGATTGTATGGCACTTCCAGTCGCCTCAGAACTTCGATCAACAATACTAACCCCCTCACTCATTTCTTTAATAGAAGAAGAGAGGTCTGTACTCGCACCATCAAGATCATCACAAAGCCCTTCTAAAACCACCTTTGAATGATTGAGTTCTTCAGAGATCGATTCTGAAAACAAAACTGCTTCTTTCCGTTTTATTTCGTCCTTTTCCAAAGCAAAATGAGCTGACATCGCAAGATTCATATCAATGAAAACTGCACGAATAAGAGCGCTTACCTTAGAGTTTAATTGACTGTCGTTCTTAAAAAACGTCGGCAAGAATGACTCAAGCAAATAACAGTAAGCAGCGACATAATTATCGGGCTTTAGCCCAACACATGTTTGCGCATCACCACTACGAAAAGCATGGTCTCGAAGATCTTCTGCAACCTCACCTTTAAACAAAGAATTCCAATGATCAACTTGAGTTTGAACAAATTGCGTTTCATCAAGCCCCTCACCCATAATTACTTGCAAGGAAGGGTCAGACTTAGATGCAGAATAAAATTTCTTGAAGACTTTAGTTATATCTTTTTCAAGCACCCCGCTGACCAGAGGCAAAACATCATGTTGGTCAATCTCAAAGCCATCAAGTCGCTTCAAAAGGGCAGGTTTAGTCTGCATAAGAACCTCTTAGCATCATGA
>JAJFHW010000288.1 GCA_021775385.1 Hyphomicrobiales bacterium
TCCTTCTTGCTTAAGTGGCGTGCGAAGGTCTGGTTCGAAATAAGAAAGTGCTTTACTAATACCGTGTAAAACAGCACCAGCTTGACCGGAAAGGCCACCACCTTTAACCGTACACATAACATCATATTGGCGTTCGCGCCCAGCCACTTTGAAAGCTCTGTTGAGGAGCATCTGAAGTGTGGGGCGAGCGACATAGCGTGTGGAAGGGCGGCCATTAACAAGAACCTCTCCTTTACCAGGCTTAATCCAAACGCGAGCTACAGCATCTTTGCGCTTTCCTGTCGCATAGGTGCGACCATGAGCATCTTTTCCTGGGCGCTTTATTTGTTGCCTAACTTCTGAAACATCTTCACTAGTGTCCTGAGAAACAGAGGAACTTTCTTCTGCTTGTCCGACAACCTCTTTTAAATCTTCTAAACCTTTAGATTCTGCAATCATGATTTTTCCTTACTAACGAGCATTCTTTGGATTCATCGCTGCAACATCAAGAACTTCTGGGTTTTGTGCGTCATGTGGGTGATTCTCACCACCATAAACTCTCAGGTTCTTCATTTGCTGGCGCCCCAAAGGTGTTCTGGGAATCATCCGCTCAACAGCTTTCATAATGACGCGCTCAGGATGTTTGCCTTCTAGCAAATGTCCAGCTTTGTCTTCCTTGATACCACCAGGATAACCTGTGTGTCGGTAATAAACTTTATCAGCCAATTTTTTACCAGTTAATTTTACCTTCTCGGCATTGATAACAACAATGTTGTCACCACAGTCAACATGAGGTGTAAAACCTGGTTTATGCTTTCCGCGCAAACGGGAGGCGATAATTGTAGCCATTCGGCCTAGGACGAGTCCTTGTGCGTCTACGAGAATCCAATTTTTCTCAACCTCAGCAGGTTTCATAGAATACGTTTTCATTCTTCAAGCTTCTTGATTAAATTAGCCAAAAATACAGATTAACACCTTGTACCCAACAAAAACCGCTGCGTCAAGGCAAGAATATTGCTTTCGAAGTTTATACTTGGTTTGCAGATGAAAGTACAGGGTTATTTTCAGACTTTAGGGGCAGGCGCATGATAAACCTAGTGCCTTCTCCGAGCGTGCTTTCAACAGTGATGTTTCCGCCCAATAATCGGGCGATTTTCTCAGTGATTGCAAGTCCTAAGCCGGTTCCCCCATATTTACGCGTTGTTGTTTGGTCTGCCTGGGTAAAGGGGTTAAAAATCTGCTTGAGCTGTTTTTCAGTCATACCAATACCCGTATCAATGATTTTAAAAATCATCCAGTCTTCAGCATTGGTTTTCTCGCGGTTGACCTCGAGGGTAACCTTTCCATTATGCGTAAATTTTCCAGCGTTACTCAAGAGATTCAGCAGACATTGGCGAATTTTCATCTGATCTGAATAGACCTCCACAAGCGTTTCATCAAAATTGATCTCAAAACCGTTGTTCCCTTTGCGAATAAGAGGCCCAACAATGCTCTCTAGGTCAAAAACCAGCTCTTTTAATTCAAAACCTTCTAGGTCAAGCGTGGATTTTCCTGACTCAATCTTTGAGATATCTAAAATATCATTTATGAGGGCTAATAGGTGTTTAGCAGAAGAAATAACCCTTTGAAGATCCCCCACAAAATCTTCCGTCGTCAACTCATCTGCGTCCTCAACCATCATTTCACTATACCCAATGATTGCATTCAAAGGAGTGCGAAGCTCATGAGTCATATTCGCCAGAAATTGACTTTTTGTTTTATCAGCTGCCTCAGCCATTGACCGAGCAGTCTCCAGATCTTTATTGGCCCCCTCAAGTTCAGCAGATCTATTTTCTAGGGTTTGATAATTTTGGCGAAGTTTTTTCGTCAGAGTATTAAAAGTTGTCGCCATAAGGCCAAATTCGTCTTTGCGCGTATAGGAAACCGAACGGTCCAAGTCACCTTCGGCCATTTGATTCATCATCATCGTCATCTGACGCATGGGGCGCGCGATAAAAATAGTAATAACTGCATAAATAGCAAAAAGCGTTGCCATGAGAATAAGGAACATTTCACCCAAATTATTCAAAATGTCCGCCTGAATATTTTCAATCAATTTATTCCGTGTTAGAACGAGTTTAAAATTCCCCAAGCTATGCTTTTGTCCATCATCAAGATATTCAATCGGCGCAAGGTAGGAAATATCATTTTTTGCTGTTTCTTTAGTGCCATATTCAGCGAGTATTTTGTTATCTGAATCGTGAAGAATCGCATATCTAAAAACTTCATCTTTCTGTAATGCTGATAACATGACCCCTATATCATTGTAATTCAAATCCCACATAAGCTGCCCAAGTACCTTTGTGTACATTGCAACCACCAGGTTTCCATGGGTATCAAGATTTTTTGAATCGTGCATATAGGTATTGTATTGATTCCAAATAATAGCGCTGCCCATAATAAAAGCCATGACAATAGCTACTGAAAGCAGGACATGTGTTCTAACGGTGCGCTTAAATTGGTTTGATCTAGACAAACTATGCCTTCCCCATTCGTTCCATTTTTATATTAACATAACATAATCTTAGTACCGGAATTTTATTTATAAATTATTAAATCTGAACTTCTGAGTGAACTTATTATTTAATGACTAAACGTCAATTTATTTGCTTTGCAAAAGTTTATTGACATACTTTGAGGGAAAGATCATGTTTTTTGAGAGCAAGATGATATTTTCCAAACAAGGACCCCTTCATTGAAACTAAAATCATTCCTTAAAATCACATTTTTTTTCGTATGTCATCTTTGTCTCGTGTTTGTTCTTCTAACGCCATCCTATGCCAAACCTCCTGGTGATCAGCTTTTTATCTATACATGGTATGACTTAATCCCAACTGCGGCCATAAAGCAGTTTGAAGAAGAAACAGGCATTAAAGTCCAAGTGGATTACTTTGAAAGCAATCAAATTCTCGAAGCACAGCTTTTAACAGGTCATGCTGGCTATGATGTTGTTTTCCCTGGCGCCTACCCTTATTTAGCACGTCAAGTGCCGCGCAACCTGTACCAACCCCTGGACAAATCTAAGATTCCAAACTGGGAAAATCTGCAAAAAAAGATTTTAGAAAAATTAAGGCGAGCAGACTCCCAAAATGACTATGCAGCCCCTTTTATTTGGGGCACGTTAGGTATTGCTTACAATAAAAGCGTGGTCAAAGAACGGCTTCCCAAACAGTCAATTGATAGCTGGGCAGTTTTATTTGACCCTCATATTGTTCAACAGCTTGCCCCTTGTGGAGTCTACCTTTTGAATGAAACGGTGGATGTTTTTTCTCAGATGAATATATATCTTGGCTTTGATCCCAACACGACCCAAAAAACAGAGGTTCAAAAAAGCTTTGATAGGCTCCGTCAAATCAGACCTTATATCCGCAAGTTTGCAAATGAGGCTGCAATTGAAGACCTCATCCAAGGAGATGCCTGTCTTATTCAAAGCAATTCAAGCGATGTTGCAGCTGCACGGCGCCGCAATCCTGAAAGAGGTCAAAATCTATCCTATGTAATTCCCAAAGAAGGAACAATTATCTGGGTTGATACTATGGCGATTCCCAAGGGTGCGCCGCATCCAGATCATGCCCATAAATTTATCAATTTTCTTTTAAGGCCAGAAATAAGCGCAATGGTGACCAATATTAGTGGGCACAGAACAGCAAACGTAGCTGCACAAAAACATATCGAAAAGAAACTATTGAATGATCCGATAATCTTTCCACCAGATTTGACTATTGAGTCTTTGAGTGTCAACACAACAGATACCTGGCAGCACGAGAGGTACCTGACACGTTTAATGATGCGCTTAAAGACGGGGCGATAGATTTT
>JAJFHW010000289.1 GCA_021775385.1 Hyphomicrobiales bacterium
TAAGTGTGCTAAAATAATATCAAAAAACAGCCATTTACACTAGATATTTGACTAAAACCGCACCCTGAGTGTCCAGCAGGGAGGGGATAGAGGGAAAGATAATGAACCAAGCAACGACAAAGTTAGATCGGCTTAATTTACTTGAAATATTTAAATTTGGCTGCGTCAGACTTAAACAAGCCATTAAAATAGTTGTATCAGCACTTCTCTTAATAACTTTAACTGCTACAGCACATGCCGATGACAGATCAAGAGATGCTTGGTCAGATTTAAAAGAGATGGTGTTCAAAGATCAACAAATATTGCCAGCTCTAAATGAAGTGACTTTAAAGGCCCCTTATCGCGCTACTGATGATCGCAGAGTTCCAGTTAATGTTATAGCTAAATTTAGTGACGGTCGTACAGTGAAGAAAGTAACCGTTATCATCGACGGGAACCCGATGCCTGTCTCAGCTGTTTTTGAAATGAAAAAGCAAAGAAAAGAAGTTAACTTTGCAACTCACATGCGATTCAATGGGCCATCACCAGTACGGGTGATTGTAGAAGCAAGTGATGGCAAGCTCTATATGAAAGAGCAATTCGTAAAAACCAGCGGTCTTGGCGCTTGTGCAGCGCCGCCTATAGGGGACCCAAAAAACTTACTCGCAAATCTAGGTACAATGAAATTAGAGCCAGTCAAATCAAATGAAAAATCTCTGCAAGCGTCGCAATTAAAGAGATCAGCTCACCTTCAAATAAAGCACCCTAATTTAACAGGGTTACAAATGGATCAGATAACTCTGCATTATATTCTCGCAAGATTTGTTCAAACAGTTGAAGTATCACATGGAGGTGAGGAATTATTTAGCCTGACCGCCAGCATCTCTTTAAGCCAAAATCCGGATCTAACTTTTGATTATCTTTTTAATGGTGGTGAAGATATTACGATTAAAGCCATGGACACTGATGATACAAAATTTGAGAAAAAATTCCCCGTTGGTCTTGATAGTTAATGAGTTCTAGAACAGCTCAATTAATTTGAAATTCCATAACAAAAGGATGCCCATAACCCCCCGTTAATGGACATCCTTTTGTTGTATCAAATTTAGAAGAGCACCATTTATTCTAAGAAACATTATTCATACAAATAAAAAAGGCTCCTTAAAATTTAAGGAGCCTTTTGAATTCAAACTAGCTAATAAGCTAAAAAGAAAATTTATGCACGGTCAAGTTCAGCTGGCATATAGCTAGTAACTTCCATACCTGTTTCAGTCTCAGATACTTGTGGTGCTGTCCATGTCATAGTTTAATCCCTCACTTATATGATCAAATATGTACTAAGCCATGCTCGGTTATCCGATTATTAAGGTCAAAGCACATCAAAGGTTTCCTCCCAATTACTTGGGCTGGCTTATATTAGCAAAACTCACTTTAAGTGCAACTGTTCATTATGCTTATCAGTTTATCAAAATTAATTATTATAAACGAAAAGTAAAATTGATACTGGATTCCATTTAAGAACTTGATTAAGCTCATTTGTTCTCAAATATAAGTCATAATAATAACTGAGATCAACACTAAGCTAATAATAGTATTGAGTAATTTTGAGATGTTAGTACAAACATCTTGAGTAAGGGAGGGCGCCTTGGGGGGCCGCAGTTAGTATGGCGACAGATAATTTAGCACAAGATCCAGCCGGTTTAACAGATGAAGAATTGATTGAAATCTGTTTAGAAACACCTTCGTCATCAACAGTTGGTTTAAGGTTCCATCTAGAACAAAAGAAACGCGAAAAAAGAAGCCAAAAACTATTAGTTTGGCTGAGTTTTTGGGCGGCTTGCGCTGCAACAGGTGCACTTATGTTAACAATCGCCCTGATAATCAGTAAAGCTGTAAGTGTTTAATAGTTTTATTAAAAATCAATGACTTGTTACACTCAGTTGATAAATAAGGCGTCTTACCATAATCTAACCAGATTAAATCTTTACCATAACAACAAGCAATAAAGCTCATTTTGTTCTCTGTAACAAATAGAGTGGTGCCCTATAGTGAAAATTTCTAGCCACTAAGTCAGGCCACTAAGCTAGGCCTCTAAGATGGTAAAAAAGGATCTAAAGTGAGACTGACACAGCAAAAAAGCCAGCCGATAACTGAAGATCAATCTGAAACTGAGGCTCAAGAAAACTCGGAACACATTCCACTGAAAAACGTACCAAAGGAAAACGTACAGCTGTCAGAACGCTTAAAACAGGCTGCTCAGGATGCTAACTATGAAAAAATCTCTCATAAAGCTGAAAAACATATCACTAAAAGAGATGCTGAATTTATTTTAAAAGAAGATCCAGCAATTGCTTCAAAAGCTATAAGCCAAAAAATAATCATCAAGAAAACAGTTAAAAAATATGGTCTGTCACATGCTATTTTCCGCCCTATAACAGTTGCTGTTTTGTTGCTCGTTGGAACATTTCTTGCGCTCTCAATGGGGATGAACTTCTACCATGGTTACAAGAGAGATCTGGAATATTCCAAATCACGTCACATAGATCAAACAGCATTTGAAATTTTTCAAACCTCATCTATCGCTAAAGATAAAGTCGAATTGGTTATTCGTAATTTTAACGGCGAGCTGGAAAAAAGAGCAGCTAGTCACAGCCAGTTAGCAGCCTATATCAAGAACCACGCGAACGAGTTGGACAAAGCTCAAAAGGCTCAAGATGAAATCATTTCTCTTAAATTAGCATCTCTTTTTGATAAAACATTTGAGGGAAAAGAAGAGGCCATCTCTAAATATGCAGATTGGTTCTTTGAATGGAAACGCCCTTATATAATTCTGAAAGAAGCCATTTCATCAACCACCAGCCGCTTGATCAAACTTGGTGAATATGAAAGCTTGAGAACTGCAGTCGAGCGTGACATGAGCGATTACTTTATGCGCCATTACAAAGAGCAAGTTCTCAAACCAGAGACAAGAGATGCCATCATCGTTGAGGGGCTAGAACAAATCGCAAGAGATGCGCACAAGTCTTATCTAGCAACCATGGCCATTCAAGACGCTAAAATGAAAGCATTCTTGCAGCAAAACACAACCTATTTAGAAACAGTTCCAAAGAATGTCCCTTTCACTCAAACAAAACTAGACTGGGATGCGCAGCGTTGGAAAAATCCAACCTTTCTAATGGAAGACCGCGCTTTTAATGGTATTGCAGGGCTAGGCCGTGTAACCGCTGGCGGCACAATTGGCGCGTTAGCACTTGGTCCAGCCGTTAACCGAGGCTTAAGTGGTGTTTTCATGCCCTTAGCACGGCGTTTCGCAACATCTATGGGCGCACGTATAACACTTGCTGAAGGCGGCGCTGTCGCAGGTACAATGGTTGAACCAGTTGGCGGGACAATTGTTGGTGCGGCAATTGGTGTTGTGTTGGGGTTTGCAGCGGATTATGTCGTGAATAAACTCAATGAGAAATTTTCACGCGATGATTTCATTACAGCTAATGAAAAAGCAGTGCAATCAACCATAGACCTGTGGAAGCAAAAGCTAGAAACAAACTTAACGTCAAACACAGGGCAATGGTACGACGAAGCAAAGGCAGGGCTGATTTTAGTGAGAAAGCCTTTAAAGACCCCAGCTAAATCAAACGAAGAGACCAAAGAAGTCCAAGTTCTCTTTTAAATCTTCTGCTCATAGAGTAGCCGTGAGAGAGAAAACAATAAAACTCAAGACATGAAGAAGGAGCTTAGCCCTTTTCGGGCTGAGGGACATGGCAGCTTAGCTGCCCGGCGCAAGCGCCGCCCGTCGGAGGCCTAAGCGCCACAAGCGCTTAGAATAGCCGTGAGAGAGAGAGAAAATTACTAAGATTTTTTAAGCTCTCTGATTTCGTCTTTAATAGCGGCCAGTTCAGTCATAATCTCTCTTGTCTGATCATCAACAATTTCTTCTTCATGGGCCTGCAAGGGTACCAATGCTTCAGTTTGCATAGCATCCACAATAATGCCGATGAACAAATTCAAAACAGCAAAACTCGTCACCAACATGTAAACAAGAAAAAAGATCCAGGCATAAGAGAATTTGTCCATCACTGGACCTGATATATCAGCCCAGCCTTCCATGGTCATAATCTGTACCAACGTGAAAATACTGGCACTTAATGTGCCAAATTGCTCAGGGAATGCACCGCCAAATAATTGAGTGGCCATTACAGATGATACATAAAGAATAAGCAGTAAGAGAGCCGCAACAGAGCCCATGCCAGGGATGGCGTTTAATAGTCCCGTGACAACCCTGCGCATGGAAGGAACCGCTGAAATTAAGCGCAAAATACGCAAGATCCGAAGACTACGAAGCACAGATAAATGCCCCGTTGCCGGAACCAGAGCGACGCCAACAACAAAAAGATCAAAAACTGACCAGGGGTCTTTAAACATCTGCCACTTATTCACATAGAATTTTGCTAAAAGCTCACAAACAAAGACCGAAAGAATAAGCCGATCAATGGCACTAAATAATGAGCCATAAGACGCGTGCAGGTCTTTATCTGTCTCTAAGCCCAAAATGATCGCATTGAGAAAAATAAGGCCAATGATAAACCACTCAAATGAAGGTTTACCAATGACAGTTTTCAACCATCCTCTTAGGGTTTCATCTTGTTGAATAGCCTGTTCACTCATGTTGTCCCTCGAAACATGTCATTGCTTGTTATTGGATAAATACTAATCATCTCATTGAAATATAGGTATAAATATCACGAGGAAAGTCTAGTTTCCAACCGCAAAATGTCACTGAACACAAAGAGTTTGAAAAGATTGACATTTTTTCACCAGTTTTTCAGGAGCTAAACTTATGAAATC
>JAJFHW010000290.1 GCA_021775385.1 Hyphomicrobiales bacterium
TTTTCATTCGTTGCAAAGAAGGAGAGATTGAAACGCGGCCAATGAAAGGGACAATGAAACGGGGCACTTCAGTTGAGCAAGATAAGGTGCATTCTGATTTTTTGAAGGCAGATGAAAAGTCACGCGCTGAAAATTTAATGATTGTTGATTTGATGCGGAATGACTTTGGCCGTGTATCTGAGTTAGGTTCTGTTGAAGTCTCAGATCTATTTAATGTTGAGACATACCCTTCATTGCATCAAATGGTTTCCATCGTAAAAGCGAAGCTAAAAGAAGATCTCTCAATTTTTGAACAAATAAAAGCATTGTATCCAGCCGGTTCAATTACAGGTGCGCCTAAAATCAGGGCTATGGAACTTATAGATGAATTAGAAGAAACGCCACGCGGTGTCTATACAGGCGCTATTGGTTATTTTGCACCTGGCAATGAGTATATTTTTAATGTTGCGATCAGAACCATAGAACTGGATAGAGAAGGTAATGGAACAATTGGTATAGGTAGCGGTTTGGTTTATGACTCAGATGTTGAGGCTGAATACGCCGAGTGCTTGTTAAAAATGCAATTTCTCACCAAAGAAACACCTGAGTTTAGCTTATTAGAAACAATGGCTTATAGTTCTAAAGGCGGCATCGTTTTATTAGATGATCATCTCACAAGGTTAGAAAAGTCAGCTGCTTATTTTCTCTATCCATTTGATAAAGATAAAATTTTAAGCCTTTTGGATTTCATAACTGAGCAAGCATCAGTATATCTTGGGTCACAATCACTTTTAAAGTTACGTTTGTTACTTCACAAAAATGGAAACATAACAATCACTCCAACAGAGGTTAAGGCGATAGATGAAGAGACAGTATGGAACATTTCTTTAGCTAAAGAAGAAATGCAAAGTAAGAATTTATTTCTCTATCACAAAACAACAAACCGAGCCTTTTATGATGATGTAAGAACGGCCATGCAAAGCCAAGCTCAAAAGGATGGCAGTGTAAAAATAGATGAAGTCATTTTTCAGAACGAAAAAGGCGAACTCACTGAAGGTAGCTTTACGAATATCTTTGTAAAAATCAACGGCGAGCTAAAAACACCTGCTATAGAAAGTGGCTTATTACCTGGCACGCTGCGCCAAAGCTTAATTGAGCAAGGCAAGGTAACAGAGCAAGTCCTAACAATAAAAGACCTACGAAAGGCTGAAGAAATTTATGTCGGCAATTCCGTGCGCGGTTTGATCAAAGCGAAATTAATTTCTTAAAGCAAGTCTCGCAAAAGTAGTCGCTATGTTTGCGATAAAGAGCAAGTGTTAGTTAATCGGCAAAACAAGGTCAGCTCAGTCAGAAATATTCTACCCGTCGTGTGGAGATGTGGATCCCGGATCAAGTCCGGGATGACGATTGAGAAAAAAAACTCCCCTCAACTCTCTATATAGGAAGGAGCTCAGACCACTTTGGACTGAGTGGCATAATGCCTTTGGCGTCCGGCGCTTAGCGCGGGTGTTGATGGGCAACCTGAAGCGCCACTAAGAATGCCGCCCCTCGGAGGCCCACCGTTTTAACGGTGAAATAGCCGTGAGAGAGAAGAGTTTTACCGCCAGTGTTCAGCAATCCACTTTGTTGGCCGAACATGTTTATAGCTCTTCTTAATGAAGTTTTTCTCAGGCCATTTGCCAATCACCGCATCTTCAGGGTCAGGCTTGCCTGTAAAGGCGATGATCCGGGCGTCAACAGGCAATTCAGGCTGTTGAAAAAAGTTCAAAGGCCAGCGCGGCATAAGATTGTGTTTGAAGCTAAGGCACCACTCTTTGGGCCAGAAAACCTGATCAGGAATTTGGTCAGAAATATATTGCTGCTCAATTCTAAAGTCCGACAAAACCTTTTGCGGGTCCGCATTAAATTGATCAAAGATATGAGTGTGCTTTCCAACCGTGAAACGAAAACAGGACGTATTCCCAACCTGTAAATTCGGCTGGGTCCAGTTATGAATTACAGCGTAGCGCCCGGGCTGATAGCTAAAGAAATCATCCAGATTACCAGTAACAACCAAATCCAGGTCTAAAAATAAAAGGTCACCAGAAAGCCCTTCTAGAGGGTCTTGCCAAAGCGAGAGTTTGCGCCATGGTGTCCATGCAACATGATCAGGAATATTAATTTCCGGCAGAGGTCTAATCTCAACACTTTTCGCAACACCGGTTGCATCATCAGTAAAGCAAACAAAACGAGTTTCGTTTTTTGTATTTCGTTTCACCATGGAATACAGGCGATTGACATAATCAGAGCCATACCGTGTGCCCCATTTAATGCATATCACTGTTTGCACAAAAAACTCCAGTTCTTTCAATTGGTTAATCTTGCCAAGTCGGAACGAAACCAACAATATCTTAGCTCCCTGTTCCGCGCAACAATTTTAGGAGTTAATTTTTAAAAAGCGTCTTATGAATTTTAAGAATTTCTGTTCGTACATAAGGGTATAGCAAATAAGAAAGTCCGAGAAATAGTAAAAGAAGCGGAGGAAGAACGGCTCCTAAAGTCATCAGTTTCAACAGTAAAAAACCAAGAAAAAATCCAAGACTAAAGGTAACACCTTTATTTAGTTTATAGGGACCAAAGCAAATGACCCAATATAAAACTGCGCAGCCAAGTCCCATAAAAACAAAAGCTAATTCCAGCCAATAAGTTGAAAGTTGAAAACAGGCAAAGCAAATCCCAAATACTAAAGCCACGCTTCCTAAAGAGACTTGAAGTCCAAAGGACTGTGATGAAAATTGCTGAAACAACAGGACAAAACAGAATAATAGACCGGCTCCCAAAAGACGGTCAGCCCAAAAAGGAAAGTGGTTAAAAAAGAAGGAACCGTCAGAAAAGTAGAAAAAACTAAGCCCCAAACTAAAGGCGGCAACAATCAAACCCCAAACCGATACTTGAAAAGGTAATTTTTCATGAGAGAGGTAGAGAGAAAAAAGTAGAGAGTTTCGTTCTGTAAAAAGCAAAAAAATTGCAATGGCTGACAACACAAAAACATCTGTATTTTGAGCAGAAAAATATGAGGTGAATACCAAAGAAAAACCAAGCGAACTCAGAAGTAAGATACCATCATAATTGTGAGAGGTAACGCTTTGCTGATGAAATTGATAAGAATGAAATGTAGTCGCTTGCAAAGCTGAGGTGTCTACACCACTACTGCTCAAGTTGTCTAGAAATGGTCGCCGACAAAGGGCAACTGTTAAACCAGACAGAATAAGAAGTGTTGTAAAACTAAAACTAAACAAAAACAGCATCTTGATAAGCGGAGAGGCTGAATAAATCATAACATACTCACAAACTACCCCCGCAGTTTCAAAGCCTCAATTTAATAATATCGAATGAACAAATTTATAATCGAAAATCCATCAATATGGGGCGGTGGTCAGAACCAAAGTCCGGTCCACGCCATTTTCTTAAAATTTTCATATCAGGCTTTACAAAAAAATGATCTATGCCGAGTTGCAATACGGGTAATTTTAGATACCAGAATTGCCGAAAGCGCTGGGGCCAGGTCACTGTGATTTTACCAGCCATTTTTAAACTGGAGTTTGTTGAAAAATCTCGAAGCAAAGCAGAGAACACAGTGGCATTCATATCACCACCAAGTATGGTTGGCGATTTTGTCGTCTTTGAAATATGTGTAGCTAGATGTTCAAACTGTTCGCGCTGAGTAGAATATTTCCAATTGGGACGAGCAGTATGCGTGGCAAATAATTGTAAGCCTTTAAACTTCTCACCAAAAGAGGCGGAAATAAGCGGAAGCTGATGAGGGCCAAAATTCTCAGCTTTCACTTCGGTCCATTTATGCCGAGACAACATAGCAACACCGCACAGCCAATCATCACAATAAGACATGTAAGGGTAGATCGCCTTAAGCTCTTTTAACGCGCGCCAATCCTTAAGGGTGATTTCTTGTAAAATGACAAAATCAGGTTTTTCTTTTTTCAGATAAGTTTTAAGCCGGTCCATTGTTTTAGCAAGTTCCCAGGCATTAAATGTCATAATGTTATAGATAGGTTCTTTGGCTTTAGCTCTGTCGAAGGCCTCAATGGAAACGCGATCATAATTAAAACTCAGACCAAAACAAATCGCTGAAATCGCTGCAGAGACGATAGCAGTTCGTGGCAAGCGCCAATGCAAGCCAACAATGAACAAAATCGTCCCAACAAAAGCGTAATGAAGATAAAAATTAGAAAGAATATCTGTTATCGGCTGCCGCAAATGAGATAAACCCGCGCAGGCCAATAGTATTAGCAGCCAATATGCTGATTGAATAACGATTTGCATACGGTCTGACACCCAAAAAACTTTTATAAATCACTATTTCAACTAACAAATACTACACATAAAAAATCGCCAGTAAAGCACGAAACGCATTTCGTCTAGAACCAAAAAT
>JAJFHW010000030.1 GCA_021775385.1 Hyphomicrobiales bacterium
TTTTTTCTGTTTCAGCTTCGGCCTCTATCAACACTTCTTCAGCCGGGAGCCAGAGATGTGGGAACCTTGTCTCGAGTGCACTTAGATAGCTTTCTGAAAGTTCAGTAATATTGCCTAAGCGGACATGACCGCCAACAAGATACATTGGCCCTGTTGTGAGCGAGAGGATTTGTCCGTGACCAGATTTTTTAGATAGGATCTCACGTGAATTTATGAACCAGTCAGGGTGATCGCCGCCTTCAAAATGACGGTCGTGATGATCACTAATTTGAGCGGCTATATCTGATAAAGGATGGGTGGCGCTATTAAATAAATCAATTAAAGGTTTGAAAAAGGCATCATGCTCGCGTAGATGATTGCTCCATTTACGGGCTTGGATAAGCTTTGAGACCATTTCTTCTTCCCAATCAGATAGATCAGAAATAAAGAGGCGCAATTGCTCAATCTCTTGCATGATATCTTCACCGGACAATTCACCGAGATTTTCGGCCTGCGTGAATGTGGCCATACGAATTCGCTCGCCTGCTTCTAATGCCGCAAAAAGATGATCCGTCAGGAAATATACAAGTGACTGCAATTGTTCATCAATTGCCATTATTGTGCCCTTTAATTTAAAAGCTCTTTATTAGGTCGCTTAATTTTAAACCCCTCAATTGAGATTTAAAGTTGAAGGGCTAACAAGATGCCGCGCTTTGTATTACTGAATATTACACAGATTCTGTAGGGAATCAAAAGGCTGTGGACAAGCTATGGAAAAAGCACTCACAGTTTTTTCTCTCACGGCTAGTCCAAGCGCTTATAGCGCTTGGGCCTCCGAGGGGCGGCGCTAAGCGCCGGGCTTCGCTGGCGCTGCACCATGTCCCTCAGCCCGAAGTGGGCTGAGCTCCTTCTTCTAAAGGTGAGTTCATTCTCTTAGGGCTAGTTTTCTCTGGTGCTTTTATAGCCGATAATCATCAGGGCTAAACATAAGTGCACCCCAAGACAGGATTTCTGTTTTGGGGTGCGCTTATTATTTTTTGGCAAGGCTTTTGTTTTATGAACAACCGCTTGTTGAGCCGCAGGTGTCGCATTTTAGGCAAGTGCCATTGCGAACGAGGGTGAAGTTGCCGCATTCAGCGCAATTTTCACCTTCATAGCCTTTTACTCTTGCTTCGGCCATTAGTTCAGCTTTGCTGCCAAGGGTTTGAGTTGAGGCGGCAACAGCATCTCCGTTTGCGACGAGTGTTGTTTCACCAGCGCTTAGGCCTGAATTAACAACTTGTTGTAATTCTGCGACCGTGTTGGATTGAAGCGCGGATTTTTGTTTTTCTACAGTCTTTTTCTCAACGACTTTTGCTTTGTTGAATGAGCCTCTTAAAAGACCGCGACTTAGGAAGCGCTCGGCACTGGTGTCTTTACCATCTTCATCTTCGCCGCGGCCCATGGCAGTGGATACTGCTCCAATTTCACTTGGGTCAACGTGAGCTAGATCATGACGTGCCAGATAAGAAACACCTAGCTCGCGGAAGATGTAGTCAAGGATTGACGTTGCGTTTTTAATCGAGTCATTGCCTTGTACAAAACCGGCTGGTTCGAAGCGAGTGAAAGTGAACGCTTCTACAAATTCTTCCAATGGTACACCATATTGAAGGCCTAACGAGATTGCGATGGCGAAGTTGTTCATCAATGAGCGGAAGGCGGCGCCTTCTTTGTGCATATCGATGAAAATCTCACCTAAACGACCATCTTCATATTCGCCGGTGCGGAGATATACCTTATGGCCACCAACGACGGCCTTTTGTGTATAGCCTTTGCGGCGATGCGGTAGTTTTTCACGATCGATTTGATCGTTTGCTTTTTCAATTACGCGTTCAATAATTCGCTCAGCTGCAACAGCTGCTTTTTCAGATTGAGGTAATGATGTTAGCATTTCTGCATCCATCTCATCTTCGTCATCATCTATGCCGAGGACTTGTGCATTGAGAGGCTGAGATAGTTTTGAACCATCGCGGTATAGCGCATTGGCTTTTAGAGCTAAGCGCCATGACAGCATGTAAGATTTTTTACAATCTTCAACCGTTGCGGTGTTTGCCATGTTGATGGTTTTTGAAATTGCACCTGAGATAAATGGCTGACTAGCTGCCATCATACGGATGTGACTTTCAACCGATAGTAATCTCTTGCCTTTGCGTCCGCATGGGTTTGCACAATCAAAAATTGGTAAGTGCTCATCTTTTAGATGCGGAGCACCTTCAAGGGTCATGGTACCGCAGCAATATTCATTAGCTTCATCAATTTCTTTGCTTGTAAAGCCAATGAAAGAGAGCAGGTTAAACTCTGGTTCATCCAGTTTTTCGGCTGGAATTTTTAGAGTTTTGATGCAGAATTCTTCGCCCAATGACCATTTGTTGAAAGCAAATTTAATATCGAAAGTGGCGCCAAGGCTTGCTTCAATGGTTTCTATGACTTTTTCAGGGAAGCCTTTTTCTTTCAAGCTATCATGATTGACGCCAGGAGATTCTTTTAGTGTGCCGTAGCCAACTGCGTAATTAATGATGGCATCAAGTTGATCATCGTTGTAGCCAAGACCTTTTAGGGCACTCGGCACTGTGCGGTTGATGATTTTGAAATATCCACCGCCAGCTAGTTTCTTGAATTTCACGAGTGCGAAATCTGGTTCAATACCAGTTGTATCGCAATCCATCACCAGGCCGATTGTGCCGGTTGGCGCAACAACGGTTGCTTGCGCGTTTCTAAAGCCGTGTTCCTGGCCACCTTCAAGGGCTTTGTCCCAAGCTCTACAAGCATGATCAACCAGTTTATTATCTGGGCATGATTTATGATCTAATGGTACGGGATTTACTGAGAGGTTTTTATAGCCTTCAGCATGGCCGTAAGCTGCTCTGCGGTGGTTACGCATAACGCGTAGCATGTCGGATGAATTATCTTCGTATCCTTCAAAAGCACCGAGTTCTTTTGCCATTTCAGCTGATGTTGCATAAGACATGCCGGTCATGAGAGCTGAGATTGCTCCGCAATAGGCGCGGCCTTCTTCACTGTCGTAAGCCAAACCAGATGCCATAAGTAAGCCACCGATATTCGCAAAGCCAAGACCTAATGTTCTATAACGGTATGACAATGTTGCGATTTCTTTTGATGGGAACTGAGCCATGGTTACTGAAACTTCAAGAACCATTGTCCAGAGACGAACAGCATGTTCAAACCCGTCAATATCAAATTTCTTACTACCATCTTCGCCATCAAGAAATTGCATCAGGTTGAGTGATGCAAGGTTACAGGCGGTGTCATCCAGGAACATATATTCTGAACATGGGTTTGATGCGCGAATGGGTCCCGATTTAGGGCATGTGTGCCAGTCATTAATTGTGGTGTGGAACTGGATACCTGGATCAGCACAACTCCATGCGGCAAAACCAACTTTATCCCAAAGCTCGGACGCGTTTAAAGTTTTAACCGTTTTTCCGGTTGTGCGGGCTTTCAAATCCCAGTCTCTGTCTGCTTCAACAGCTTTTAAGAAATTGTCTGTTACTCGAACTGAGTTGTTTGAGTTTTGCCCAGACACAGTTGAATATGCTTCTGAATCCCAATCTGTATCATAGGTGTCAAACTCAAGGTCTTTAAACCCTTGCTTGGCAAATTGAATGACGCGCTGGATGTAATTATCTGGCACTTGTAATTGGCGTGCGGCTTTAATTTCGCGTTTTAGTGCGGGGTTTTTCTTTGCATCAAAGCAGCTGTCATCATCTGATGAGCAATTTACACAAGCTTTAAAAATAGCTTTTAGATGTTTACTGCAGATTTTGGAACCAGTGACTAAGGCAGCAACTTTTTGTTCTTCTGTTACTTTCCAGTTGATGAATTTTTCAATATCTGGGTGATCAATATCAATCACCACCATTTTAGCGGCTCGTCTTGTTGTGCCGCCAGATTTGATGGCACCAGCTGCTCTGTCGCCAATGCGCAAGAAGCTCATTAGGCCTGATGATTTGCCACCGCCAGATAGAGGTTCGTCACCACCGCGTAAATTAGAGAAGTTTGTGCCGGTTCCTGATCCGTATTTAAAGAGGCGTGCTTCACGGGTCCATAAATCCATGATGCCGTTTTCGTTTACGAGATCATCTTTTACAGATTGGATGAAACAGGCGTGTGGCTGAGGGTGCTCATATGCAGAAGATGAGCTGGTTAGTTTACCAGTTTTATAATCGACGTAGAAATGGCCTTGGCCAGGACCGTCAATGCCATAGGCCCAATGAAGGCCGGTGTTGAACCATTGTGGGCTGTTTGGTGCTGCCATTTGCATGGCAAGCATGTAGCGCATTTCATCATAGAAGTTTTGTGCGTCTTGTTCTGTTGTGAAGTAGCCGCCTTTCCAGCCCCAATATGTCCAGGTGCCAGCTAAGCGATTGAATACTTGAGCTGCATCTGTTTCACCGCTGAAGCGTTCTTCTTCAGGGAGCTTGTCTAAGGCTTCTTCGTCTGGTACCTGGCGCCATAACCATGATGGTACTGTGTTTTCTTCAACTGGTTTTAGATGGGCTGGGATACCGGCTTTTCTGAAATATTTTTGAGCTATGATGTCACAAGCAACTGCTGACCAATGAGCTGGTACTTTGAAATCTTTTAGTTGAAATACTGTTGAGCCATCCGGATTGCGGATTTCACTGGTTGCACTGCGAAATTCTATTGATTCATATGGAGATTGATTGTCTTTAGTAAAACGCCGAGTAATCCGCATGTCTAATGGTCCCTCAAATTTTTCATTAAAATGCACACATCTTGATTAGATTTACTTAGTTTAGCTTACTTAGTTAAACTGGCCACAGATGATTACTATATGTGTGCATTTTCGATTGTTAAAATATTTGTCTCGTTTGTTCTCTTGTAGAAGGGCTCATTTCCACACAACTTCGCCCTTCAGAGAAAATTAAAGCTCGCCTAATCATCCTTTGTTCTGTCTCTTAAGCTCCTTAACTCAAACTTGAACAAATTAATGATTGGTTTTCGCTTTCCCCGTTATTTTATAAGTTTATTTTACTAAAATCGGCAGTTTTGCCGTACTTGACTCTAATGTTTTTATTATCAGATTTCTTATTACTTAAGTTGGCATCTATCAGCTTTTATAAATATTGAGCTTTAGGTTTTGCTCAGTACTCAACATGTTTCATGAGCGTTTGATGATGCCCCCTCACTTGCAATTGAACTTAAGTGACTCGGGTTGTTTTCGTCAAGATGTTGTGTGCTTTTTTTTCGCACCCCCATAATATAGATTAATTGTGGGCAAATTGGGGATAAGCTGTATAAACATCAGGGAAAAAGTCTGTATAGGCGAAATTAAGGTTTTTTTTCGCGATAATCCCCAGAAAAATCAGGCCATTATGGCTTTAAATTTGTGAACCTTTGCCCACATATTTTTTATTTAACCACAGATTAGCATATCTGATTCTACCTCAGAGTGTGTGAAGGAAACAGTCACACTACAAAATATGGTGTTTGTTGGTTTTTATGACACAATACTTCATTCTGAACTTTGTTTGCTGTTTTTGCCTTCTTGCAATCGTTTGTTCTCTCCCAATTGTTTGTTTATAGAGAGTGATGCAAATAATCGCAGGTTTAAGGCAGGCTGAGGGATTTACTTTAAATGGAAGTCTTGTCATAGTGCTGTGCGAGTCTTGGGCGAATTTTTCACGCTATTTATGAATAGTGATTTGCCAACTCGTCTTTTATCTAATTAGCACTACTCTATATGAGAGGTTTTCAATGGGACTTTTTTCTGAACTTTTTGGTTGGTGGACTGGCAATACAATTGGGCACAGATTTACGCTTTGGAAAAATGGTCGCTTTGTTGGAGAAGATGAAGTTGGTAATAAATATTATGTGCAAGTTCGTGGTGTTGGACCATTAGGAAAACCACGACGTTGGGTTGTTTATGATCGTTTAGCTGAAGCGTCTTTGATACCTTCAGGCTGGCACGGCTGGATGCACTACAAAACAGATGTTGTACCGAGTGAAAGTGATTATGAAGCTCGTCCTTATGAAGTTAATCATCGCCCGAACTATACTGGTACGGATTTGCGCTATCGGCCAAATGCTGAAGAGCGTGATCAAGGGGAGCCGGTTTCTCAAGAGTATGAGGCATGGAAACCAGAACGTAGCAATCCTTAGCCCTGTAATATTTAAAAAGCTGATTATTGAGCTTACAGATTAAAAAAATCCCTTGGCTTTTAGCTTTAAGGGATTTTTTAATGGATGAAAGTTAGCTGGGACTGATATTAGGATCAGGTCTAGACAGCATGATTTCAAAGGTTTATTTGATGAGTGCCGTAAATTAGCCGTCAATATGCTTCACATCTGGAATTGTTCTGATGGATTAGCTTTGATTTGGAAAGAATTATGAAAGTTAAAATACAAATAAATAAATTATCTCAAGTGGTTGCCTTATTTATTGGTGGATTTGCTTTTGTTTGCGCTTTTTTGATTGTGCAAGATGCGGAAGCGCGCCAGATTAAAAATAAAGTAGCGGTGTTTGCTGCGCTGAATAAAGTCACAGCGCGGATTTCTCATTTGGAAATACCAATTGATGGCGAACAAAAATTTGGTGCACTGACTATAAAACCTCGCGTTTGTAATACAACGCCTGCAACTGAGGCTCCATCGACCACGTCTTTTATTGAGGTGAGAGAACGCAAGCTTGACGGTAGCCAAGCGAAGTTGTTTTCAGGATGGGTGTTTGCTGAAAACCCTGGTATTCATGCGGTTGAACATCCGGTTTATGATGTTTGGCTGACGAGTTGTAAAATGCCGCTTGGCGGTGTGGCTGTGTCTAAGCCTAAAAAATTGCAACGCCGGCGGACACGGGTACGTTCAAGACGGCGCTGAAATTGATCGCGTGTGACTTCAATGGCACCAAATTTCTCCAAATGATCTGTGACGAATTGTGTATCTAATAATGTAAAGCCTGCATGTTTTAGGCGAGCTACTAAATACACCAGAGCAACTTTGCTTGCGTCACTTTTAAAAGAGAACATGCTTTCGCCGAAAAAGGCCGCGTTTAGTTCAACTCCGTAAAGACCTCCTACCAATAGATCATCTTTATAAACTTCGATTGTGTGGCAATGTCCCATTTCAAATAGATCTGTATATAGGTCTCGAATTCTAGAGTTGATCCATGTGCTTGGTCTATCAGGCCGCGGGGCGGCACATCCATCTAAAACTCCTTGAAAATCAGTATCAACTCTGACTTCGAAGGTTTCTTTTCGTATGACCTTGGCCAGGCTTTTTGGAACATGGAATAACTCAAAGGGAATAATGCCGCGATGTTTGGGCTCTATCCAAAAAAGCTCGTCATCATCAGCAGCTTCGGCCATGGGAAAAATTCCGCAAGAATAAGCCTTTAAAAGTACCTCAGGAGTGATGTCGATTTGGATATTTGTGTTGTCTGATTTCATAACTATAGGATAACGCTGATTTGTGGATTTTGGAAGGTGGGAGAAGCGTTATTTTAGGGATTTGGTCCGTAGTGGATTTGAAAAATTCATGTAATAAAAAACCACCAAACAGTTTCTGTTTGGTGGTTTGTATTTATTTTACTGGTTTTTCTAGATATTTTTCTAGCCAGTGGATGTCATAGGCGCCGTTGACGATGTCTGGCTCATTGAGCAAATCAACAAAGAGTGGAATTGTTGTATCGATGCCATCAATGACGAATTCACTTAAAGCTCTTCTTAAGCGCATCATGCATTCATTGCGGGTTTTACCATGGACGATGAGTTTGCCGATGAGGCTGTCATAATAGGGCGGAATGGAATAGCCTTGATAAACACCGCTATCTACCCGAACACCTAAGCCACCTGGAGGGTGGAAATAGTTGATTTTCCCTGGGCTTGGCATGAATGTGCGGGCGTTTTCAGCATTAATCCGACATTCGATCGCATGACCGCGCAATGTGATATCTTCTTGTGTGAAGCTTAATGGTGCCCCTGAAGCTACACGAATTTGTTCAATCACCAAGTCTAGCCCAGTGATCATTTCAGTCACGGGGTGTTCAACCTGGAGGCGGGTGTTCATTTCAATGAAATAAAATTCGCCATTTTCATATAGGAATTCGATTGTGCCCGCACCGCGATAGCCAAGGTCTCCGATGGCTTTGGCAACGATGTTGCCGATTTTTTCGCGCTCTTCTTCGTTCAGAGCTGGTGAGGGGGCTTCTTCCCAGACTTTTTGGTGCCGGCGCTGCAAGGAACAATCGCGTTCGCCAAGGTGTACAGCGTGGCCTTTACCATCACCGATTACTTGAACTTCGATGTGGCGCGGTTTGCCCAGGTATTTTTCCATATACATGGTGTCGTCGCCAAAGGCAGCTTTAGACTCTGATTTTGCTGTTGAAAGCGCGACAGAGAGGTCTTTTTCAGTTTGAGCGACTTTCATGCCGCGCCCACCACCACCAGCGGCAGCTTTCAAGAGAACCGGGTAGCCGATTTCTTTGGCGACTTTTTTCGCTTCATTTAATGAATTAACAGCGCCGTCTGAGCCGGGTACAACTGGAATGCCCAGTTTTTTGACTGTGTCTTTAGCTGTAATTTTATCGCCCATAAGGCGAATGTGTTCAGCAGTTGGGCCTATGAATGCGATGTCATGATCTTCTAGGATCTCTGCAAAGCGGGCATTTTCAGATAAGAAACCATAACCTGGGTGTACTGCATTTGCACCTGTGACTTCACAGGCGGCCATAATTTCAGGTATGTTTAAATAGCTGAGGTTTGCTGCTGGCGGTCCTATACAGACGCTTTCATCTGCGAGACGAACATGCATGGCA
This sequence comes from Hyphomicrobiales bacterium, assembly GCA_021775385.1. Taxonomy (GTDB): domain Bacteria; phylum Pseudomonadota; class Alphaproteobacteria; order Rhizobiales; family HXMU1428-3; genus HXMU1428-3. The sequence goes on from JAJFHW010000030.1 coordinate 8,813, forward strand.
TCTTCATCAGCTGTTGAGTGGATGGCGACTGTGGCGATGCCAAGTTCTTTACAGGCTCTTTGAATTCTGAGCGCAATTTCACCGCGATTTGCTATTAATATTTTATCGAACATATGCTGCGCTGATGCCTTTACTCAATAACCATCAATGGTTCGCCAAATTCAACTGGTGATCCGTCTTCAACCATGATTTCAGTTACTGTTCCGGTTTTATGGGCCGGGATATGGTTCATTGTTTTCATTGCTTCAACAATGAGAAGGGTTTGTCCCTGAGTTACTTTGGTGCCAACATCAACAAATAGAGCTGCACCAGGTTCTGGCGCGCGATAAGCTGTACCAACCATTGGAGATGTGAGAACACCTTCAGATGATGATTTTGCTGCTGCTAGTGGTGCTGCAAGTGGAGGAGCTGCAATAGCTTGTTGAACGGGTGCAACTGCTGCAACAGTCGCTTGAGCTTTACAGACACGAACTCTTAGGTCTTTTTGCTCTATTTCGATTTCACTTAGACCGGTTTCTTCTAATAGTTCCGCCAAATCTCGTATTATTTGTTTGTGACTCAATTTTTTCTTCTCTGCCATGATACTTACGTCGACACCTACATCAAACCCTATGTTTAACATATTTTATAGGGTGTGCTATACCGATTGCTCGGATTATTGATTAATATTTGAGAGTAAATCTTGTTCTAAGCTATTTCACTCACACACTTAAATTTCTACGCCAAATATTGCGCAATTGTATAACTTTTACCTATCTTTGCTCTTCTCTTAAGAGAACATCAAGCGCCAATTCATAGGATTGTGATCCAAACCCACAAATTAAACCAATTACCACAGGAGATAAATAGGAATGGTGCCTAAATTCCTCTCTTTGGTAAACGTTAGACATGTGGACTTCAATTGCAGGAATGTCAATGGCTCTTATTGCATCTGCCAAGGCAATGGATGTGTGAGTTAATGCTCCAGCATTAATAATTAACCCTGAGGCTTTATTGCCAGCTTCTTGAATGAGGTCAACGAGTTGTCCTTCATGGTTTGATTGATGGCAGCTAAGCTCAACTTTTTGCTTTGTGGCTTTTTCACTAAGAGATTTATGAATATCATCCAGAGTTTGAGACCCGTAAATTTCCGGCTCTCTTTTGCCAAGCATATTCAGATTTGGCCCACTGAGCACATAAATTGGTTTTGACATATCTTGCTTATCTTTAGGTTTGTTATAAAAAGCGTTAATACGGCTTCTTAAAATTTAGTTTTTCTCTTTTAGTGGGTCTCTTCGAATTATTCAAGTTTAGTGCAAAATATATCACTTTATAAAAAAGGGCCATAAAATATGACCCTTTTTTAGAATTCGTACTATTTAATCGATTAACTAGCTTTTCTTATTCTAGCGATAAGCTGTTGCATGGCTTCAAATGGAAGTACTTGTGGGATCACCTGATCATTAAAGATGAATGTTGGTGTGCCGTTAATTCCAAGTTTTTGACCAACTTCCATATTCTTTTTATGTGCTTCAAGAACATCAGCTGATTTCATATCTGCTTTTAACTTGTCGATATCTAGCCCAACAGATTTTGCTATGCTCGTGATTTGTTCATCGTTAATGCGACCCTTGGCTGTGAGTAGGGCTGTGTGAAATTCCATGTATTTACCTTGTTTACGAGACGCTAATGCCGCGATTGAGGCGGCTGTCGAAGCTTTGCCAAGGATAGGATACTCTTTCAAAACAACACGGACATTTTTGTCAGCTTTGATGAGTTTTTCAATATCTTTTAAAGATTGACGGCAATATGGGCAGTTATAATCAAAGAATTCAACAACAGTGATATCTCCTTTTTCATTGCCCTCTATGTGAGAATATTTTGGGTTCGTTAATAGTTCTTGGTTTTCAGCTACGAGTTTTTTTTGTCTATTTTTTTCCGTTTCTGCAGTACGTCGCTCTAGCTCAATTAGCGCTTCGCGAATAACTTCCGGGTTTTTCAATAGATAATCTTTGACGATACTTTGAATGGCTGTTTTGTCGGCATCATCAAATGTTTTTGCGCTTACAGGCATTGTGAAGGGGCTGCTTAGTGCAAACCCTGCCAAAATGGCAACAGCACTTAATTTTTTTAATGATAGAAAGTTCATTTTTGTCTCCGGTTTCTCTTTTTTCTTTTTGATTTTATTTGTTTTTTGAGTTGTTCTGTTTTTAATCAGTCGTTTTCATGAATGAAAAGGTTCATTTTAGTTTTTGATTTTTTTGGTTTATGGCCATTATTATTTTATCGCTATTTCTGTGTTCTTTTGTGCTTTACCGTCTTGGATTAAATGAGGTGATGTCATCAGCTTGTATCCACTGAGGACTACCTTTTTTTAATTTCCTTTTGGCGCGGTTGGCTTGGTTTTTTGCTAAACCTAACTTTCCTTCAAAAAAATAGGCTTGGGCTGAAGCAAGTTCAGCGTAAGCAATGTTGTTTTTCTTTGCGTATGCGGTTGCTAGTAATCGGTAGCCAATAGGGGAGCGTTTTTCTTTCACCAGGGCTTTTCGTAAGTGGCGAATGATTTTATTCGTATAGCTTTTGCCGGGTATTTGCGACATGGCCTGAGCCAACATGAGGCGAATAATTGCGTTTCGTGGTTCTAAGCTGATAGATTTTTCTAGAGAGGGTATGGCTGCTTTTGCATTGCCGGATTCGAGTAAGAACTGCCCTTTTAGCTCATGAAAATATGGATTGTTTGGATGCTGTTTTAATAGAGCATTAATTTTAGGCAAAAAGGGCTTGATGCCGCGGCTTTTGAATGTGGCGATGGCTCTTGCATAGCGAGCTGGTAAGGACTGATTTTTAGTTTTGTAACGATTAAACACAAAGGTCGGATTTGTTGTGAAGGCAAATAATTTTGCTCTTACCATATTGTGTCTCAGAATACGGGCAGGGCTATCTTTTTTATTAAAATAAGGGCTGCGCTCAGCTTTTTGGCGAAGTTGATTTATCCGTTGACGGGGAAGAGGGTGGCTTCGCACATATGGGTCACTATATTTTAAGCTACCGATGGCTTGACTTGCGAAATATTCAAATGTTTCCAGCATTCCTTTGGCGGATTGTTTTGTGCGGGTTAAGTAAACAAAGGCGGCTTGGTCTGCTGCATACTCTTCTGTTTGTCTATATCGGTTGATTGAGCGAAATGTTTGCGACGAACTGCCTGTGAATACTCCTTGGCCAACTTTCCCAAGATCTGCGTTTCCGCCTGCACCGCCAGCAATTAAAAGAGCCCCGCCAAGAATTTTAAGCATGATATCTAAGGTTTGTGCTTTGGCGGCGTGCGCTCTTAATCTAGAGAGGTGACCACCAGCGATATGTCCGGCTTCATGAGCCATAACGCCAATGATCTGATTAGGGGTTTGCGCTTGCATGATAGCCCCCATATTGATGAACATATTACGTCCATCAACTACGAAGGCGTTGAAGCTTTTGTCATTAATGATGTGGATCGCGATGTTTTGTGAACTTAAGCCAGCGGCTCTAAAAATAGGAAGACCGTAATCTCTGATTAGGTTTTCAGTTTCGCTATCGCGAATGAGGCCGGCGGCTTTGGATTGACTGGTTGGTAAAATTGATGAAGAGAGCGCAAAAAATAAAATGAATAAAAGTGCTTTAAGCAGCTGATGACTACCGATGTTTATGCTATTTGCCAAATAGCAATTGGCCCCGAAATTTTTTGAGGGAGCTTTATTTGCAAGAGCTTGAATGGCACGTGATTTGTTCATTTTATGTATCACTTTTTTCAAAAGTCCTAATTAACATAAATTGTTGTTTATCATCAGCACTCTATTTTTACTTCTGTACATGGATAAAATAGATCTGTTTTTTAACTCATATTCATACATATATATAATCTTTAATATATAGAGCTTTATGTCTGTTATTCCAAGAGTTTAAGCGTTAGATTTATTGATGTCTGGGATGAATTGTTATAATCAAATTTATGACACTCTAGCTCAAGTTTAGGAATATGATCGCTTAAAATTATTGTGAACTATGAGTTCAGTCGTTTTTCTGACTGTTTTAGCATTATTCCTTTTCATGACTATAAGAAGGCAAATAGAGGCTAGGGCCTTATCTTTTCACATTAAATAGGATGAATGTTCTAGATCCTGTTCTGGCGTGCCTTTTTTGGTGAGTACTTCAGTTGCCATTTTTGTATTTTGAGATGCCCACAAAGCATCCGAACTAGCAACCGTATTTTCTTAACATAGGTATCCACTTTTAGGTGGAATGCTCCAGGGTCTTGTTTTTGCCCACAATTTTTACGAGCTTTGCTTCACTCCGGTCGGATAGTGTTCTAGTTTCTGGATCAAGTAACAATTTGGACTGTATTTGGTGAGTTTGAACGAGCCACAAAGGAGTTATTGGGTGATTTCTTTATCTAAACGAGGAAAAATTGAATCGTTTCTAGCCATGGATGTGATGAGAGAAGCTGGTGATTTAGCTTCTAGAGGTGCTTCTATTTGCCATATGGAGGTAGGTCAACCTGGAACACCTGCACCTTTATTAGTGCGTGAGAGGGCGAAGAGAGCTCTTGATGAAGAGTTAATTGGTTACACTGAGGCTCTTGGACAGCGATCGTTGCGTGAGCGTATAGCGGTACATTATAAAGAAACTTATGATGTAACTATTGAGACGAGCCAAGTGATCATTACCACTGGTTCATCAGCTGGCTTTATCTTGTCTTTTCTTGCAACATTAGATGCTGGGGATCATGTTGCGATTACCCGGCCGGGCTATCCTTGCTACCGTGAAATTTTAAAAGCGCTTGACCTTATACCAGTTGAGATCCCTGTAGGGTTTCATAATGATTGGATGCCTTTGACTGAAGAAATTACTAAGGCAATTGAAGAATTTGATGTTAAAGCAATTTTGTTAGCAAGCCCGGCGAACCCTACTGGTGTTGTGTTTGAGCAGGATCGATTAAAATCTTTGATTGATTTGGCGCGGCGTAAGAATATTTGGTTTTTTTCGGATGAGATTTATCATGGGCTAACATACGATCGCACTGATGATACGGCTCTTTCTTTTTTAGATCATGATGATCAACAGGTTATAGTTCTAAATAGCTTTTCAAAATATTATTCTATGACGGGTTGGCGCATAGGTTGGATGGTCGTGCCAAAAGATCTGGTGCGGCGGATGGAGAAGTTAAACCAACATTTGTTTATCTCTGCTCCCTGTCTTTCGCAAATAGCAGCCACTGTCGCTTTTGATGCGAGGGATGAGCTTGAGAACCTTAAGAAACAATATTATCGAAATCGGGAGATTTTAACAAATGGTCTCGTAGCTGCTGGTTTTGGTCGGTTTGCTTCGCCTGATGGTGCGTTTTATGTGTATACCGATGTGAGTGATTTTACTGATGATAGCCTTTCATTTTCGAAACTCTTATTACGTGAGCACGGTATTGCGGCCTCATCTGGAATAGATTTTGATAAGATCGATGGTAAGCATATGATGCGTTTTTCTTATGCCGGAACGGAGGCTGATGTTATTGAGGCCGTTCGCCGTTTAAAGGCGGCAAAATTCTCAAAGTGATATGGATTAGCTATTATATTAGTTTACCAATTGATTGATAAAATAAAAAAACACCCTCTTAAAACTTAAGAGGGTGTTTTTTTATTTGTTAGATTAGCCAAACTTTTTAGCTATTTTATTTTTGCCACCAGCCACGTTTGGGTGCCGCATTGGTTGCCTCTTCTTTTTGTTTTGAGGCAACGATACTTTTAGGGTCAACCTTTGCCTCAGCTTTTTCACTGCTCTCAGTGTTTGATTTTGGAGCACTTGAAGGTTTGCGTCTTGGTGCTCTGGTCTTCTTTTCCGTTGGAGTGTTAGTTGTAGCTGTTTCTTCAGACTTTTGTTGGCGGGCTTTTGACCAATAGCCTTGTTTAGGCGCTTGTTTTGGTTCTGAAGATGCTGTTTTTACACTCTCTTGTTGCTTAGGAGCTTCTTTCTTGGGAGCGTCTGAGCTTTCTTTCGGAGTTGATACAGTTTCTGAAGAATTTACTTCTACTGCTTTTGCATCATCAGGACGATCTGTTCTATTTGAGCGTCGTCTTGGACGTCTTTGAGTACGCCTTGGTGCTGAAGCCGTTTGATTTTGATCTTCTGATTGGTTTTGGTCGTTCTCGTTTGAACGAGCTGTTGTCTCGTTATCATCGGTTGATGTTGCGGCTCTTTCTCCACCATTTAAGGCTTCTGGAGAATTTGTAACTTGTGAGCCGTTATTATCACCGTCTTGATTTTCAGCATCTTGGTTTTCTGGACCACCTTCACGAATAGCTCTGTTGCCACGACGACGACCACCACGTTTTCCACGGCGGCGTGGGCGACGAGGTCTACCATCTTCATCACTTAAACCGTCTGAGTCATGGGCTTCCAGATTTGATTGAGGTTCAGCTTCACTTAGCTGAGTTTCATTTGCTGGTGCATCGTTAGAGGTTTCATCAGAAAGATTGTTTGAATTTTCGTTTTGATCTTGATCTTGATCTTCAGCAGAACGTGTACGACGTGCTGCTTGTCCACCACGGCGACGGCGACGGCGGCGAGGTTTACCGTCTTGGTCTAAGTTGTCGTCTCTTGCTGAGTTTTCATTTCTTGGACCGCGGTCATTCGGTGTACGATCATTTGAAGAGCGTTCATTTGGAGTGCGCTCATTGTCAGTTGATTTATGAGCCCAATCCATTTGAACAACAGAGCTTTCTGATGATGAATTGCTATCGCGGCGCAATTGTTCAATTGTGTAGCTTACGCCTTCTAAATCAGCGCTGGCATTAATTGAAATGTTCACACCATAGCGGCGCTCAATGTCATTTACATAGTTTCTCTTGTTATTCAGAATGTATAACGCAACATCCACATTTGTATTGCAAGCAAGATCAACTGAGTGACGCTGGGTCAACAGGCGGTCTTCAAGAGCTCGCAAGATAGTCAGGGCCATTGATTCTGTCGAACGGATCATTCCTGTGCCGGTACAATGTGGGCAAGGGCTGGTTGAGCCTTCCAGGACACCTGTTCTTAAGCGTTGGCGCGACATTTCTAATAAACCAAAATGGCTAATACGGCCAACTTGGATGCGAGCACGGTCATGGCGCAAACATTCTTTGATGCGGCGTTCAACTGCGCGATTGTTGCGTCTTTCTTCCATATCGATGAAGTCAATAACGACGAGGCCAGCTAAATCCCTCAAACGTAGTTGACGAGATATTTCTGTTGCGGCTTCAAGGTTAGTATTTAAGGCTGTTTCTTCGATCGAATGTTCTTTGGTCGAGCGTCCTGAGTTGACGTCAATCGAGACAAGCGCTTCTGTTTGGTTGATCACAATATAGCCGCCAGATGGTAAGGTGACATAGGGGCTGTACATTGCGTTTAATTGTGATTCAATTTTATATTTGGTAAAAAGAGGTTCACTGTCTTTATAAGGCTGAACATTTTTTGCGTGACTTGGCATGAGCATCCGCATGAAGTCTTTTGCTTCACGATATTCTTCTTCACCCGCTACGAGCACTTCTTCGACTTCTTTTGAATAGAGGTCGCGAATTGAGCGTTTGATCAGATTGCCTTCTTCATAAACCAAGTTAGGCGCGGAAGATTGCAATGTATGATCTCTTACATTTTCCCAGAGACGTAATAAATATTCGAAATCTCGTTTTAGCTCTGCTTTTGTGCGAGATGCACCGGCTGTGCGGACAATAAGGCCCATGCCCTCTGGCACTTCTAGCTCGCCAACAATTTTGCGCAGGCGCTTTCTGTCTGTTGGGTTTGCAATTTTTCTCGAAATGCCACCACCGCGTGCGGTGTTTGGCATGAGGACTGTGTATCGTCCAGCTAGAGATAAATAAGTGGTAAGAGCTGCGCCTTTGTTGCCGCGTTCTTCTTTTACAACCTGGACAAGAATGATCTGTCTGCGTTTGATGACTTCTTGGATTTTGTAGTGTTTGCGGCGAATTGCCTGGCGTTCTGGTAGTTCTTCCAATGCGTCTTCTGAGCCAACAGATTCGACTTCATTATCAGAATTGTCGTCTGCCTCGTCTTCAGCTGTTTCTGAAATAGTTGCGTCGCTACTCTCAGCATCTAGTGTAACGATGGTTTCTGAGTTTTCGTCATCGCCTTCGTCATCAGTATCAGTTGAAGCTTCAGTATCTTCTTCGTCATCTGCTGGAAGACGTGCATTTTCAGCATCAGCTTCTCTTTTTGCAGCAAGACGCGCCTCTTCAGCTTCTACTTGAAGTAGGGCTTCTCTATCAGCTTTAGGGAGCTGGTAGTAATCTGGATGAATTTCATTGAAGGCGAGAAAGCCATGACGGTTTCCTCCATAGTCCACAAAAGCGGCCTGGAGAGATGGTTCAACACGTGTTACTTTTGCGAGATAAATGTTACCTCTTAGTTGTTTTCTTAGAGCCGATTCAAAGTCGAATTCCTCAACACGGTCTCCCCGTAAAACCACAACCCGAGTTTCCTCTGGGTGAGCGGCATCGATAAGCATTTTGTTTGCCATTAATATTATTCCTAGTCAGGCGGTCTGAGCCAGTCTCTTGCATGTTCAATGCTAGGCTTTGGGCGAACCTTTCCTGAGATGTTCTGTAAGTTTTTGGAGTTGCACCCATTTTAGGGTTTGTAGGCATGGAGTGAGCACAAGCAGAATGATCAACGACAAAAGAATTTTGTCTACAAAACATCGTTAGATGTTTTGCTGATGTTTCAGTTAGCTCTAAATTCATGGTCATACAAGTTTGTCCAAAAGACTTTGTTGATTGTTAATTGGTTTAATTTTTTAAAATCTCGTGATGATTGCTCATGATGAGGTTTTAAAAGTTTTAAATTTACTATTTGGTCTTTTGCAGCAGTCTTTTGAATTCTAAATAAATGTGAGATTTTCTCATTTATGGATCCATATGCTTTCCATGAATTTTGATCATGAATTGAGATAAATGGATTTAGATATTCGATATAGAAATTTGCAAATAATTACCTTTTATTTATTGAACAGATCTCTTGAAATTAAATTGTATCAAGTGGGATCTTTAAAGTTTTAGCTGGTTTAAGCTTTTCTCTTTTCGTTCTGTTATTAGATTTAAAATTAATTCTGTTTTTAATTAGGTTTATAAGTTGCCATTTGTAAGTTGATAGACTCAAAAAAATCACTTTAGGTTTTTCGAAATGTTACTTCTGCGGTTGGCTATACAGCTATGGTTGGCTTTACAGCTATTCGCTTTTTCTCATTTGAGAGATGATCTGCTTTCACGCATGAAATGGAGTGAGATCACCATCATTAAAGGAAGTTTGAGCGCATTATCACTTAATGTTAAATTTTGTTGTACTCTAACTCGTTTGTTATCAATTGACTTTCGGTTACAGTTTCTCGATCTTGATCATAATATTTTCTCATATATGAGAAATAAATAAATCATCAATTTTGGGCGCTTGCCTTCGTTTGTGAATTGTAAAACTAAGCTGTTTTAGTCTCAAAGTTTAAGGAAGGAAATTTTTTCCTTAGATTTTTTGTGGCTAAGTTAAACGTGTTTCTTAAATATTTAAACTTCTTTGATTTCTGAATTTTAAATCACGTCATTTATTCAAGTGGCCGCTTAGCTTCAATTTAACAATTCTCAGACTCAGGAGCTAATCCTTAAGATATGCATAGTTATTCAGGACTGCAAGTCTGAAAGCGTTACGGATGACATATAAGTTTGTAAAACTGCCTATTTGGGTGTTTTTTTACAAAAAAATATATTTACCAGGGTGTTACATACCCCTCTAAAGTGAAAATCTATGGCAATTTAGTGTTTAAATCCTAAATTTATTGGTTTTTGGGGACAGATTATTGGTTTATGAGGCAAAAATTATGTTCTTTAAAGCTTAGAACTGTTTGCTTTGATCAAAAATTCTATCTTATTGACTGAATTTCTTCTCATTTCTTCGATACAAGAAATTTATTGTTCATGTGGGTAATTCTCATGTTTTAAGTAAGGATCCTTGCTTTTTAAAGGTGTAGAATTTATCTTCACGAGAAAATTTTGTGATTTACCAGCGCTTTATTTAGCTGTTTTGCTTATTTCGTATCATGAGATTTGATGACCTAAAGGTTTTGAGGGAAGTTTTTGGGATAACTCATTTTAATTTTTTGGCTAACTTATTGGTTAACTTGATTAGCTAATTTAGTGAACTGATCTAATTTGTTGAAAATGAATATAGGGGTTGAAGTGTGGTCTTTTTATTCACTCAAAAATTTTTTCAAACTTTTTATCTTAAGTGCTCTGGTAGATGTGTGTTGAGAGTGATTTCTCAAACCCTTGCTGTTGTTCTTCCCTTAGCATTGGCTTTAGGGATACCTTATTCAGCGTTTGCTAAAGGGGATAATTCTTCAACGATTGCAAATGATGCCCGTCTTGGTGGTGATGGTGCTAGAACGCGATTTGTTGCTGATTTATCTAAACCAACAGGTTATCGAATTTTTACACTAGCTGATCCTTATCGCGTTATTATTGATTTACCCAATGTTCGTTTTAAATTACCTCAAGGACTTGGCAGTACGGGCAAGGGCTTGGTAAGTGCTTTCCGTTATGGTTTGTTTGCTAAGGGCAAATCTCGGATTGTTATTGATGTGGTTGGCCCTGTTCATGTCGAGCAATCTTTTATTTTAGATTCAAAGGGAGGGAAATCAGCTAAATTAGTTGTTGATATTGTTCCCACCGACCGGGCAAATTTTGAGCGAAGACGTAAAGCACTTTATGAAAAACGGGTTCGGGAAAATCGTAAAGCTAAGAAGGCGTCTCTTGGTAGTGCTATAGAAAAACTGGCCCGTGCTCCTAAAAACTTAAGCAAAAAACGGATTGTTATCGACCCAGGACATGGTGGGCTTGACCCTGGGGCCTCAAGTGCTAAAGGAACACGCGAAAAAAATGTGGTTCTAGCTTTTGCAAAAGTCTTGAAAAAGAAACTGCTTAAGTTAGGTACTTATGATGTGAAATTGACGCGATCTGTTGATATTTTTGTGCCACTTGCTGAGCGCGTTCAAATCGCTGAAGATTATCACGCGTCTCTTTTTATATCCATTCATGCTGATTCCATAAAAAAACGCCTGGCTAGAAGAACAAGAGGGGCAACCATCTATACTCTTTCCAAAGAAGGGTCTGACCTTGAAGCACAGGCTTTGGCGAATAAAGAGAATAAATCGGATATTTTGGCAGGTATTGATATTGCACCAGAAAGTGAAGTTGAAGGAATTTTGAGAGACCTCACACAAAGGGAAACAAAGAACCAATCTTTAGATTTTGCTTCTTTTGCATTCAATAATATGAAGAAGAAGATTAAGTTTCGCCAAAATATGATGAGATCTGCGAATTTTAGGGTTCTGCGCTCTGCGATTGTACCTTCTGTTCTCATAGAGCTTGGATATATTAGTAATGTGAATGATGAAAAATTACTGAAATCAGCCAAATGGCAAGCTTCTCTTGCAACATCGCTTAGTAAAGCGGTTGATAACTTTATGAAAACGCAATAGATCTTGCTGGACTATTTCTCTCATGGTTTAATTTCTTTGAGCTTTTAATTTTGTTTCCATTGGTTTTATGGCTCTAAACATTGCTGTTTTAAGACACAATATTATTGATGATTTTTGGCAAGCTTATGTTATTTCACGGGTCTTTTTGATTCTGATCAAATTGAGTTTGTCATATAAATCATAGTTTTTATCATATTTTGGGCATGTTTTGTTGTCAGTTTGAATGTCATTCAATCTATGAAGAAGAAGCTGGCACTCTATGAATAAGAAGCAGGCACTCTATGAACAAGAAGCTGTACTATGCCATTTATCAAAAACTGAGCTATGCAATCCCTCTGTGAAATATAATCATATTTACTAGTGGTTGTGGTTTGTAATGTTCTTTATTGAGATTGGCACAAAAATTATGTTATGCCTCTCAGCTTCTAACCGCATTTTTATATATAAATGAATAAGATAGATTTATTTCTTAACAAGGCGCTTTTGCTATGACACAGACCCCACCACCTCAACCATATCAAGGGCAAACTCAAGCTCCGAGGTTTTCTGCTGCGGGAAGTGGCCGTGGACCTTATGCACCTTATACGCCAATGGGAAATATGCCGCCTCCCTCTCAAAAACCACCAAAAAAGAAGGGTCGCTTTTGGTTGAAATTTTTAGGCTTTATGTTCACTGCTGGGTGTATTGGATTTTTCGCGGTTTCTGCAGCGGTTGCTTATTATGTTTGGGATGTGACAAAAGATCTGCCTGATTATGAAGTTTTGGCGAAATATGAGCCGAAAGTTATGAGTCGTATTCACGCGAATGATGGCAATTTGATTGCGGAATTTGCTGATGAACGCCGGATATATGTGCCGATTAATGCGGTGCCAGATCGCATCATTCATGCGTTTATCTCAGCTGAAGACAAGAATTTTTATGAGCATGACGGTTTGGATTATCAAGGCCTTGCCCGTGCGATGGTCACTAATATTAAAGTGAAACTATCTGGTAGTAATAAACGGTTGATCGGTGCGTCGACTATTACACAACAGGTTGCAAAAAACTTTCTTTTGACGAATGAGCGTAAGATTGATCGTAAAGTGAAAGAAGCTGTATTAGCGCGTCGTATTGAGCGCGCTTTCACGAAGGGTCAAATATTAGAGCTTTATTTGAATGAAATTTATTTTGGTCTGCGCTCTCATGGTATAGCAGCTGCAGCCTTGAACTATTTTGGTAAGTCTCTTGAGGAAATAACAATTCAAGAAGCGGCTTATTTGGCTGCGCTTCCTAAAGCGCCGAACAATTACCATCCCTTTAAGAAACGTAACCGGGCGATTATCCGCCGCAAATATGTGATTAACCGCATGTTGGATAATGGGTATATTTCTGAGGCTGAGGCAAAAGCTGCCATTGCCTCTGAGTTTAAAGTAAGCCCTCGCCCGTTTGGTGCACACATATTGGCGGGCGAATTTTTTGCTGAAGGTGTGCGGCGTACACTGCTTGAGAAGTTTGGGCAGAAGAAGATTTATGGTGGTGGTCTTTCAGTTCGAACTACACTTGATCCTGATTTGCAGAAAAAGGCTAAAAAAGCTCTCGTTGATGGTTTGGTCTCTTACGACCAAAAACATGGATTTAGAGGGGCTGTGGCTGAAATTATTCTTACACCTGAATCTGACTGGGGTACAGAGCTAGCGAAAGTTGAAGCCTTAAATGATGTGCACCCTTGGCGTTTGGGGATTGTTTTACAGTTAGAGGCAAAAAAGGCTGTGATTGGTTTGCAGCCTAAAAAGCTTGTTTCAGGAAAAGTTGATAGTGCGCGTGAAATTGGTGAAATCTCACTTGATAATATGAAATGGGCACGCAAGCATTTGGGTGAAACCAAACATGGTGACCCTAAACTAGGTAAAAAGCTTAAATCTCCCGGGAGTATCCTTAAAGTTGGGGATGTTGTTTATGTAACGCCTATTAAAGCTAAAATCTTGAAAAAAGATATTGCAAGCACGGATGCTGTTCTACCTGTTGAAGGAAACAATCAATGGAAGTTGATGCAAATCCCTGAAGTTGAAGGTGCTATTGTTGTAATGGAGCCGCATACGGGGCGTGTTAAAGCGCTTGTTGGTGGCTTTAGCTTTGATGATAGTGAGTTTGATCGTGCAACGCAGGCGAAACGCCAGCCTGGTTCAGCGTTTAAACCGTTTGTTTATGCGGCGGCTCTTGATAATGGATACACTCCATCAAGTGTGGTTTTGGATACGCCTGTTGCGATTGATCAGGGGAATGGTCAGGGAATTTGGCGCCCGAAAAACTATAGTGGCAAGTTCAATGGGCCTTCGACACTTCGAATAGGTATTGAAAAATCTCGTAATTTGATGACGGTTCGGTTGGCGCAAGATATGGGTATGCCGCTGATTTCTGAATATTCGCGCCGGTTTGGAATTTATGATAATTTGATGCCAGTGCTTTCTATGTCTCTTGGTGCTGGTGAGACCACTTTGATACGTCTCACCACTGCCTATAGTATTTTGGCAAATGGTGGCAAGAAGGTGAATGCGACGCTAATTGACCGCATTCAAGACCGGTATGGTAAAACTGTTTGGTCTCATGATGCTGCTAAGTGTGAAGGCTGTGATCAGTCTGAATGGGATCCATCGAAAAAACCAGAATTGGTTGATCAACGCGAACAAATTATTGACCCTCATACGGCTTATCAGATTACATCTATGCTTGAAGGGGTTGTTCTTCGTGGTACTGCCCGCAGGGCTATGAAGGGTTTACCGATCCCTGTTGCAGGTAAGACGGGTACTACAAATGATGCACGGGATGCTTGGTTTGTTGGGTTTTCCCCTGACTTGGCTGTTGGTGTTTTTGTTGGTCAAGATGTGCCGCGGCCAATGGGTAAAAAAGCAACAGGTGGTGGATTAGCCGCACCGATCTTTAGAAACTTTATGATTTCTGCTTTAGCTGGCAAACCAGCTATTCCGTTTCGTATTCCAGCTGGAATTAAACTCATTCCGATTAATTCAAAATCAGGGCTTCGTTCTTCAGGTGGGCAAAACACGATTATGGAAGCTTTTAAGCCAGGGAATGGCCCACCGGATGCTTCATCAGTGATTTATGATGATCCTAGTATCTTTATTCCTGAAACAGATCGTTCACTGGATTCTGGCTTATATTAAAATTAAAACTCTAAATTTAAGTGCCCTGGTTAATCATTTAAGTATGGCCGGGGCATTATTGTGTTTTGACGTCGAAGTGTAGTCATACCTTGACAGACTATTCTGTTTCTTTAAAACCCATCAATTAAAGCCACGGTTCGGTTACATGGTTTGGGCAATTATTTTAAAGCGGCCATATTATTATGTGGAATATAATTTATTTTCAAAGGCAAGTTTAGATGCGCGCAGAAATACAAACATTAGTTAATCAAATCAGAGAATCTATTTCGCTTTTACGGAGGCATCTTTGACCCTGATCAGGCACAAGCGCGCTTAGATGATCTGAATGCAAAATCTGAGGATCCAGACCTTTGGAATGAACCGACAAAAGCACAAGCTTTGATGAAAGAGCGGCAAAGATTAGATAGTGCTATAACAGCGTTCAATAAACTTAGCCAAGATTTAGAAGATAATATTGAACTGATTGAAATGGGTGAGGCGGAAGATGATGTTGAGACCATTGAAGAAGCTGAGAAGGCAATTGGAGCCCTTTCTAAAGTAGCACAACGCCGGGAAGTTGAAACGCTTCTCTCTGGTGAAGTGGATAGCAATGATTGTTATGTTGAGATCCATGCGGGTGCTGGGGGGACTGAGAGCCAGGACTGGGCCGAAATGCTCTTTCGGATGTATATGCGCTATGCAGAAGAGAAGGGCTATAAAGTTGAAATTACTGGTACGAGTGCTGGTGATGAGGCAGGGCTTAAGTCTGCGACTATTTTGGTTAAAGGTGAGAATGCATATGGCTGGCTCAAAACTGAATCTGGTGTGCATCGCTTAGTCAGAATTTCTCCTTTTGACTCAAATGCCAAACGTCATACTAGTTTTTCTTCCTGTTGGGTTTTTCCGGTGATTGATGACGATATTGATATTGATATTGCTGAAAGTGATTGCCGTATTGATACGTACCGGGCAAGTGGTGCTGGCGGACAGCATGTGAACACCACGGACAGTGCCGTTCGGATTACACACCAACCTTCTGGCATTGTGGTTCAATGTCAATCTGGTCGCTCACAACATAAGAATAAGGCAGAAGCCTGGAAGATGCTTCGTGCTCGCTTGTACGAAAAAGAGATGCAGGAGCGCGAGGACAAAGCTCAAGCCGAGGCGTCGCAAAAAGGCGCAATTGGGTGGGGGCATCAAATTCGCTCTTATGTTTTGCAGCCGTATCAGATGGTGAAAGATTTGCGTACGGGTGTTGAGAGTACCAACCCCTCAGCTGTGTTGGATGGTGCGCTTGACCCGTTTATTGAGGCGGCGTTGGCGCAGCGGGTTCATGGCGGCGGTGCGGTTGAAGTTGGAGATCTGGAGTGATGTTGAGCAAAAGTCTTATTCTTCCTCTCACGGCTATTCCAAGCGCTTGACGCGCTTGGGCCTCCGAGGGGCTGAGCTCGCTCCGGGCAGCTGGTGCTGCCATGTCCTGACGCCGAAGTGGCGTCACTCCTTCATCGTTTAGATTGTTTAGAGTAACTGTTCTTAAAAGATTTTAGAAAGATTTTTAATGACTGAGAGATATCAGTTTCAGGATGCGGATACGGATGAGTTGATGCGTGAGATTTTTAACAGTGATGAGCGTTTAGAAGCGCGGGAATATAAAACTGTTGTGGCGCTTGACAAGCTAGAGAAGATTTCCCTTGAGCAAGCGCATTTGATCATGCATGTGTTTTTTGTCGACAAAGCTGCAAGTCTGGCTGACAAGGTGAAAATGGTCGCCGAAGTGCTGCTAGCCGGTTCTGACTTGGGTGAGGAATACCCTGAGCCGGAAGTGCTGGAAGCTAAGATTGCTGAAGTGCGGCTTGTGTTTGATAGTTTGACGGAAGTTCAGCCGACGCAGCATTGAATAGAGGGCAAAAGTTTTTTGCCAAGAAAGCAAGGAGAGGTTTTCTCTGGTTGGTGTTAGCCTATAACCTCCCCTCAATTCTCTTACATTATTTTCCTATTGTTAAAAAACGATCCTGATTGCGCAGTAAAAATAAAGCAATCATGCCGCCAAGAACAGGGATTGCTGCCCAAAACAGTATGTTTGGCCGGCTTAGTGGATCCATATAAATTTGGAAGCTCGCGACCACTGACCCTGCGTGCATTAAAAGGACGGCACCGTAAGTAAAGAACTTAAAAAGCCCTGCTGCAAACAAGAGAATGATGAGTAATTGTAAGCATCCTAAAATTAGGATGACCGTGCTTTCATCAACGGATAGATAAAATTTGGAAAATGTCTTGCCAGCTCGTGAGGTGTTTATAATTTTATCGATTGCCCATATGGAGAGAAAAAAGGCGGTTGATAGGCGTAGTATTGCTAAGGAAATCAACAAAGAGTGATCTCCTGTAGTGGATGAATTATTTGTCAATTTGAATGTCTTTCAATAATAACTTTAAATTTAAAATATGTTTAAAGATTTTCTTACCATTTGCCACTCAAACTTTTGTGTAGTTTGAAGGAATTTTAGTGGTAGTTAGACCCCAAAACTCTTGACCAAACTTCCCGCCACCATGTGCCAACCGTCTACGAGGACGAAGAAGATGAGTTTGAAGGGCAGTGAGATCATCACTGGTGGTAGCATCATCATACCCATGGACATCAGAACTGAGGCGATGACCATGTCGATCACCACGAAGGGTACGAAGATTAAGAAGCCGATTTCAAAGGCGCGGCGAAGTTCTGAAATCATGAAGGCTGGTATTAGTACCTGAAGGCTGATGTCTTCGGGTGTTTCTGGTCGCGTTTTTCCGGATAAATCCTGAAAAAGAGTTAGATCTTTTTCTCTCACATGTTGGCGCATGAATATATGAAACGGGAGAGAAGCTTTGGTGAAGGCTTCGTCTAGTTTAATTTCTTCTGCAATCAGTGGTTTGATCGCGTCTTCATATGCTTTTTCAAAAACGGGTGCCATGATGAAAGCGGTTAAGAACATGGCAAGTGAAATG
>JAJFHW010000291.1 GCA_021775385.1 Hyphomicrobiales bacterium
TAGCGTAATTATTATGTTCTTCAATACCAGTTGCGACAGCAAAGACGTTTGGATCGAAGATGATGTCTTGCGGTGGGAAGTTTAATTTTTCTGTAAGCAGTTTATAAGCCCGCTCGCAGATTTCAAATTTCCTGTCGGCAACATCAGCTTGGCCGACCTCGTCAAACGCCATAACAACAGCTGCAGCGCCATAGCGCTGCACTTTTTCAGCTTGTTCTAAAAATTGCTCTTCACCTTCTTTGAGTGAAATGGAGTTCACAATCGATTTGCCTTGTACGCATTTAAGACCTGTTTCGATGACGGTCCATTTTGAACTATCAATCATAATTGGAACACGGGAGATATCAGGTTCGGCTGCCAGCAAATTTAAGTATGTTTGCATCGCCTTTTCACTATCAAGGAGGCCTTCATCCATATTGATGTCGAGGATCTGTGCGCCGTTTTCTACTTGTTGCCTTGCTACAGTTAGGGCTGCATCATAATCATCTTGCTCGATGAGCTTGCGGAATTTGGCTGAACCGGTGACGTTGGTACGCTCGCCGATATTGATGAAACTTGTGCTTGCCTGGTTAGTCATTTTTCTATCTCCCGGGTTATCTCGGCACTAGGGTGCCTCGACCCTCCGATATGCGCACAATGCTTTTGCTTAAGCCTTCGGCTTGCAAATGTGCGGGCGACTTTGTCGCCTGTTGTTCTTCGTGATTTGAATTAGATAAAAATTCAAACCGTTTCATGAATAGAGTTTTTATGAGAAGGAGGCGTGGCCACCTGTTTTTCTTCGTAATTTAAGTTAGTAAATTTATGATGTGATTTACTGTTAGATAAGGTTGCTTTACCCATGGACAAAAGGCTCGAGGCCTGAGAGGCGCATTTTTACTGGTACCTCTGGGATTTGTCTTGGTGGATAAGGTGCTACGGCTTTGGCGATGGCATTGATGTGTTCTGGTGTTGAGCCACAGCATCCGCCGATCATATTAATTAGACCATCTTTGGCCCAACCTTCGATTTTGCCAGCCATTTCTTCTGGAGTTTCATCATACTCACCCATTTCATTCGGCAACCCGGCGTTTGGATAGGCTGAAACATAGACACTGGCCACAGCTGAGATTTCCTGGATGGCAGGGCGCAAGTGGTCTGCGCCAAATGAGCAATTTAAGCCGATTGAAAAAGGATTTAGATGGCTCATTGAATAATAAAAAGCTTCTGGCGTTTGACCAGAGAGGTTTCTGCCTGAGAGATCTGTTATGGTGCCTGAAATCATAACTGGAAGTTCGATGCCTAATTCTTTAAATGCACTTAAAACTGCGAACCCAGCGGCTTTGGCATTTAAGGTGTCGAAGATGGTTTCAATAATGATGATGTCAACGCCGCCTTCGACTAAGCCTTTGGTTTGGCTTTTGTAGGCTTCTACTAATTCATCGAAAGTTACATTACGGTAGCCTGGGTTGTTTACATCTGGTGAGATGGAGGCTGTTCTGTTTGTTGGACCAACGGCGCCTGCTACAAAGCGTGGTTTCTCGGGTGTTTTTGCTGTCCACTCATCGGCGATTTCTTTGGCGATTTTTGCAGCTTCAACATTGATTTTATAGGCCTCTGATTCCATGCCATAATCAGCCATTGAAATGGTTGTGCCATTGAAGGTGTTGGTGCCGATGATGTCAGCGCCTGCTTCTAAATATTGGCCGTGGATTTCTTTAATGATCCCTGGCTGGGTGATGCTTAAAAGATCGTTATTGCCTTTTACATCCTGGTTCCATTTTTCATATTGAGTGCCACGGTATGCGGCTTCATCCAACTTATAACGCTGGATCATTGTGCCCATGGCGCCATCAATTATGAGGATGCGCTCATTTGCTGCGGCTTTAAATTCATCTGTTCTATTGGTGGTCATTTTGTGTTCCTGCTTATTCGCTGTCGCAGCGTTCGCTATATCTATCTACCAGATAGTCTTTTTTGTCTCTGGTTAATAGGGTGAATTTCATTAATTCTTCCATCACATCTACGATACGGTTATAGAGTGATGACGGTTTCATGCGGCCGGTTTCTTCATCAAATTGTTTATAGGCGCTTGGAATGGATGATTGATTGGGAATAACCAGCATTCTCATCCAGCGTCCAAGAATCCGCATATTATTAACAGTGTTAAATGATTGAGACCCACCTGCCACTTGTAAAAGGGCTAATGTGCGACCTTGGGTTGGGCGAACAGAGCCGAATGAAAGTGGGATATGGTCAATCTGTGTTTTAAAAACTGCTGACATGGAGCCATGACGTTCTGGTGAGGACCAGACGTGACCATCAGCCCATAGGGCGAGATCTATGAGCTCTTTGATTTTAGGATGTGTGTCAGCTTCACCGCCGATTTTATATCCCTCTTCTGGCATGGGTAGATCTCTTGGGTCGAAAAATTTTACTTCTCCCCCAAGCTTAATCAGAATTCGTGCAGCTTCTTCTGCTAAAAGCCGGCTATAAGAAACTTCTCTTAAAGAGCCATAAATGATTAAAAACTTAGGTTTAATTTTTAGTGTGCTTTCTGGCAGGCCTAATTTTTCATGATTAGGCCGTTCAAGATAATTCTCTTTTAAATTTGGCAATGTTGGATCTGAATAGATGGCGTTGCCAGAATATAAATGATCTTTTTGCTTTTTTGTTAGCACGTTCTTTGGTCCGTATTTTAATTGCGATTATTTTGCTTGCTCTTCAGTTGCTCACCAACAATCGCCCTGTTTTGTTATGTCGTTTGAGGTCTAAAGCCGAGCATGTGACAGATGGCATAGACAAGGTCAGCTCTGTTTAGGGTATAAAAGTGCAAATCAGATATTTCATGATCTAGAAGGTCTAGTACTTGTTCTACAGCAATCGCTGCGGAAACAAGCCGTGCTGTTTTGGGGTCATCATCTAACCCTTCAAACCGTTTTGCTATCCAATCAGGAATGGATGCACCTGAGCTTGCTGCGAATTTAGTCATGGTTTTGAAATTTAAAATAGGGATGATACCTGGCAGAATTGGAATGGTAATGCCAGCGGATTCGATTTTTTCTAAATAACGATAATAATGGTCATTGTTGAAGAAAAATTGTGTGATGGCTCTTGTAGCACCTGCGTCAATTTTTTGTTTTAATAGCTCAATATCTGCATCAATGCTTGAGCTTTCAGGGTGTTTTTCTGGATATGCTGAGACTGTGATATCAAAATCATCTGAAATTTCTTTAATGCCTTTGATCAACTCGACACTGCTTTCATATCCGCCAGGTGTTGGTTGATAAATTTCACCGACGCCTTCAGCTGGATCACCGCGAAGGGCTACGATATGATTTACACCAGCTTCTTTATATGAGCGGATGACTTCATTGACTTCTTCTTTAGTGGCGGAAACGCAGGTTAAGTGAGCAGCAGGCTTTAGTTTGGTTTCATTGATAATGCGCGCGACTGTTGCGTGGGTGCGTTCTCTGGTTGAACCACCAGCGCC
The DNA here is from genome assembly GCA_021775385.1 of Hyphomicrobiales bacterium. Classification (GTDB taxonomy): domain Bacteria; phylum Pseudomonadota; class Alphaproteobacteria; order Rhizobiales; family HXMU1428-3; genus HXMU1428-3. The sequence continues at coordinate 3,470 of JAJFHW010000291.1, forward strand.
ATAAGTCACAGAAACGAAGCTTGGGTTTAGCGGCGCCAATCTTTTAATTGACTCCCATAAGGTTTGCTCCATTTTCTCCGTTTTGGGAGGAAAAAATTCATAAGAAATATTTAGTGTTTCTGGCGCAACCTTTAGGCTTTTTCTATTTCCGAAACTCATAATTGATCCTTTATTTCCCTACTACTTTCCTGCGAGCCATAAAGACACACTTAAGGTGTCAGCATTATTGGTTTTTTTATCGCAGGTTTTATCTTTTGAATTGATGTTAGGGAGTAACTTAAAATTGAGCGCTTTTAGACCTGCACTTTTTAGCCATCCCCATAATTGATTTTCTTCAAAGCCTAATCTTTGATGGGCAAAATCGGTTCGTAATTGCTCCTGTGTATGAGGAGCAAAATCTACAATAAGTAATCGTCCACCTGGAGCTAAAAGCCGAGCAGCTTCTTTGCATAGTTGTTTTGGTTCATCAAGAAAGTGCATAATTTGGTGAATGATAATTGTGTCTGCCAGGTAATCATTAAATTCTAGTTTGTTAATGTCACCATGACGTAACTCGCAAGATTGTAAGTTCAAGCGATCTAATCTGGCCCTGGCATGACGGAGCATTTCGTGATTAATGTCGACGCCAATGCCTTTTTTAAATTGAGATGAAAAAAGCTCTAAAATGCGTCCTGTGCCGGTGCCAAGATCTAGTAATAGGTCAATAGGATTGGTGCCAATGAGGTTTTGCATTTCGGCTTCTACGATTTCTTCTTTTATATAGAGGCTTCGTATGTGGTCCCAATCTTTTGCGTGAGTTTTAAAATATGTTTGGGCTTCTTTAGCGCGTTGTCCTTTGACTTTTTCGGCTTGAGCTTGATCTGCTTTGAATTGCTGGCTTGATAAATTTGCAGTTTTTAAAATATCTTGCACGAGGTTGCCGTAAATATTGTTTCTGGCTAAGCGGTAATAAACCCAGGATCCTTCTTGAAAGCGCTCAATTAAATTGGCTTCAGTGAGCAATTTTAAATGGCGGCTAAGGCGGGGCTGGCTTTGATTGAGAATGTGGGTGAGATCTTTGACGTTATGTTCGCTGACGTTTAACAACACAAGCAAGCGCAAGCGAGTATCATCGCCTGCAGCTTTGAGCGCACTTAAGAGCTCAGCCTTGTTTAATGTTGTTAAGCCGTCCACGACAGTCGTTTCCTGTTTCAGATTTGTTATCTAGTTTGTGCTGAAGACAAGATATAAAGAAAACTTTATATGTCAATAGAAAAGAATGGTGATCGCTCTTCAGTAATGCTTTTTGTTATTGATTGAGGTGGTATTTAGGTAGGTTCGACTAAAACGCCATTTTTGAAGGCTTCTTTTGGGGCGATTGTTCCTTGAAAAAACATGGCGAGCTGTAAGCTTTCAGCTATTCTTTCGGCTCGGTCTATAAAATGAAGGCCGATGTCGTGGCCGCAAACTTCAATGGCTGTTTCCCTAAAGAGTGTGAGCCAAATTTTAAAATGTGCTGGTTTTACACCTTGAAGAGCTACGTGTTTTGGGACAGGTTTTCCTTTATAAGCACCGGTTTTAAGTGCGACTGCTCCCCAGAATGTGCACATACGCTCTAGATGTTCGGGCCATCTGTCTTGAATTGCATTATTGAAAATGGGGCCGAGGGTTTCATGGTTTTGGATTTTTTCATAAAACTTATGAACCAACTCATTAATGAGGGGTTGAGTTATCTCATCATGTAGGGGGTCACGGGGGCCTCTTGGGTGCTCGTCCATAGTGTATTTGCCTTTTAAAACTGTCTATGCATGTTAATTATGTATGTAAAATGCATGTATTGTCAACTTTTCTCTCACGGCTATTCCAAGCGCTGAAGGCGCTTGGGCCTGCGAGGCGCGGCGCTAAGCGCCGGACGCCTCTGGCGTCATGTCTCTCAACACGAAATGGACTGAGTACCTTTTTCGAATCGTTAGTTCTTAACTTTAGATGTCCAATTTTGGGTGCATTTTCAGTTGCCTATCAGTAACCTCTCCTGTTAACCGCGCTAGCAGCCGTTGAGATTATTTTTTTTCTGTTGGTTCTAGTCTTTTAAAATAATGCCAGGTGCCGTCTTTGCCAATTTTGGCTTCATAGTATGTGTAAATGCCGGTTTCTAGCATTTTGCTTGCTTGTTTCGGGCCAACAAGACGGAATAAATCTATTTGTTGTTGCTTGTTTAGTTTTTTCAATGGCACTTTGGCAAGATAAGGCCAGATGAAATCTCCGTTTTTATTTTTCACTGGTGGCAGACTAATCACCTCTGCAATAGCTGCCATAATATCTCTTGCTGATCCATCTACAGAGACTTTTTTCCAATAGTCTAAGGGATCGCTAATGTGCTCATTTGTCAAAACTGGGGCAAGTTCATTTGATTCAAATAAGTCTCGTACTTCTTCTAGGTCTCCTGAGCTTGCGGCTTCAGTGAGGTCTTCTTTCATTTGCAGGGTGAGTTCAGGGAGTTTTTCACGTGCAATTTGATGCGTGGGAGTGACATTTGTTTTTTTGTCTTTCGCAAGTGCGATATGTGCATTGCTGAAAGATATTGAGATTGCCATAGAAATGAGCGTTATGGTCATTTTGCATTTGTTCATGATGAACTCCCTTCAAAAAATATCTTTTGGTCATACATAAGTAATATTGGTTGGCATATGTCCTATTGGATGAACAGGCCCGTTTTATGAATTTTTTAAACGGATAACTTTAAGCTTTTTCTAGATTTGTGGCGTTGATGATTAATTTACACCTTATTTTAACTGGCTTTGGAATGGGTTTACTTATTTCTGCTCCTGTCGGTCCTGTCAATATTTTGTGTATACAGCGGACCTTGACTAAAGGCTTCTGGGCTGGATTTGCTATCGGTCTTGGGGCTATTGGTGCTGATTTCTTAATTTCCGTGGCTGCTGTTTTGGGAATTACGGCTCTTTCAGGATTGATGAGCACTTATGAAACTGAAATTCAGTGCGTTGGTGGGTTTATTCTGATTGGATTTGGAATAAAAATATTTTTAGCTGAACCTAAATTGCCAACGGAAATGACTGAACCATCAAAAATCAGGGGACATTTAAAAGGCATTCCTCAAAGTTTCTTACTTACGATCACTAACCCGGGGGCTTTACTTGGGATTTTTGCGATTTTTGGGAGTGTTAGTACTGCTGTAGGAGGGTTTGCGAGTTATCTTGATAGTCTGATGATATTAGTTGGGCTATTAAGCGGAGCGACGCTCTGGTGGCTTGGTTTGACCCGCTTAATAGCTGCACTGCGTGGTGAACTGACAGAAAAACGCCTAAAAATCATCAATCAGATCTCTGGAGCTATTCTTTTTATGGCTGGTGTTGGTTTGGTTGGGAAGTCTGTATTTTTCTAATATTTATTGTGTCACACGATCTAGTGTGAATTCACCTTGATCTATTCGAGTTGAGAGGTCTCTTGTCATTTTAGAGACAGCGTCTTCACCGTAGGTCGATACGAGATCAGTTAATGCAGCGAATATAGAGGCACCTGCCAGGCTTTCTGGTTCTAGTCCATTGCAGATCGCATCTTCCCAGGCTTCTATAATGTAACTTAACGCCTCTGCATTCAGGTCATTATCTTCATTGTTTAACCTAAATGTCATTCCCATAAATCCACTTCATTATTTTCTAATTTGTCTGATATTTGTTGTTGCTTGTTATTTTGTCAGCAGATTATTTTTATCTAGGTGGATCTTGTTTGGAAAGCTGTTGTTTCTTTAAAGGTAAATTGACTAAGAAAGATGGTTACCAGATCGTTCTTTATTGGTTTGTTGTGACCAATTTTTCAGATAATTCTATGCCTTCTTCTAAAAAGAGATTGATAGCTGTTTTGGCTGAGGGGGTGCAGCGTCTATAGGTTCTTTGAAAGCTTTTATAGCCTTTGTTGAAGCTTTTGGTGAGTTTGGCCTTACGTTTGCTGGTTACACCTTCGGCTTTGATGAGATCTAGCATTTTATCGCGCCAGATTAGCTCATCATTTATACCGCACAACGCGCGCAAATAGTGTACAGCACCTAAAATTTCGGATAATCGCAGTAATCCAGCATCGTAGGGGCGGTTTTCAGGTGCGGCCTGGAGTTTTACAGGGTGAAGTGTAACGGGGGCAAGACTTAGAAAAGTCATTGATAAGAGAATCAATGGCAATTGGCTTAAGTTTTGTTTGCGCTGGGTCTGTTTTCTCATGGGGGTTAGTTTTAAGCTTCTCTTATTGGTTTTTCAATGTTTGATCTCATTGGTTCGGTTAAATATTCCCAGCTTGTTGATGTTTTCGGTTTTTCTGATGCTAATATGGCAATAATTTTTGGGTTCAGCTCTTAATTTCTTCGTTTGAATTTGTACTCTTTGTAAATTACAGTCCATTTTACAGAAAAAAATAGTAAAAATTTGACCGATTGGTCTTGCAAAATTTTTAAAAACCGCTATCACTTTTTTCTCTATTCGTTTTATGGGGCAAATTTATTTATAAGCCTTTGTGGAATAGTTATTCATTTTTGAAATCTCTTTAAATAGATCTTCATTAAATGACCTTTATTGGGGCGTGGCCAAGTGGTAAGGCAGCGGCTTTTGATGCCGAAGAGCGTAGGTTCGAATCCTACCGCCCCAGCCAGTATTATTTTTCCGTATATTATGAACTGTTTTTAACTGACGCATTTAACCAAGTGTTATGGGCGGTAGGTTTCTCTCACGGCTATTCCATGAGCTGAAGCTCATGGGCCTACGAGGTGCGGTGCTAAACACCGGACGTTAAAGGCGTCATGTCCCATTGCCCGAAGAGGGCAATACTCCTTCTTCGATATTTAAGATGGAGATTGTTTTTTCCTCTGATGGCCTACGTTTTTCGTTCTCAGTAAATTGAGGTCTTTTTGGGTGCTTCAGGTTGTCCACCAGCAACCGTTGCTAAGCTCATGGACCTACTAGTGAGTTGTGTTGAGCATAGGACGTTTAAAGGCGCTCCCCCCTCTTCCGTTTAGCCTATAGTCAGCAATGCCCTATGAAAGATTGGATTAAGTTTGGGGAAGACGATTTCGCAATAAAACTATTAACTTTTCTTCTTTATAATAGGTTTCATTGAGTTTTGTGACAAAGTAAGGAGAACTGGTTCGTGTCAGCAATTATCCCCCGATCAAGTCCTATAGCTTTGTCTGTGCTTAACTCTACGCTGGGTAATAAAACCCCAGCACAAGCAAAAGCGTCTGTTGCTCAAATCGAGCAAGATAGTAAATCTAGTAGTAATGACGTAAAAGGCGATGTTTTTCAGCCCGCAGATACAAGCGAAGATAAACTGATTAACGCTGCAAAAGCCTATTTAAAGACCGCTGATTTGGTGACTGTTTTACGTGCCAATAAACAAGCAAACACGCCGCAAAGCGGACAAACCTCAGATAAAATTAATGCTAGTGGTGGGAATGACCTGATCGTCGCTCATAGCCGCACTACAATAGATGCTGGCAATGGCAATGACGTTGTCACTGCCTTTGGTGGTGGGCAGATAAATGCAGGGAATGGGGATGATTTCATCACTACCCACAGTAATGCTCAAATCAATGGTGGCACAGGGTCTGATACTATCACTTCTTTTGGTTCCTATTCACAGGTAAATGCCGGTGCTGGTAATGACCGCATCAGCAGTTATGGTTTTTCTCAAGTGAACGCTGGTACTGGGGATGACTTTATAACCGCCTTTGGAAATGGATTGGTGAATGGGCAAGATGGTAATGATATTATTGCCTCTTATGGCGCTTTTTCTGAGGTTGATGGCGGTGATGGGGATGACCAAATAACAGCCGGTGCTTTTACCACTGTCACTGGCGGTAGAGGAGATGACACCATCACCACTATTGGTGCAGGTATCAGCTTTAATTTTAATAAAGGTGATGGCCGTGATGAAATCAAGTCTACCAATGATATCTCTATCACTCTTGGTGAAGGGATCTCTTTTGAAGATGTCAATATTTCATCTAAATATGGCGAAACCATCATTAGCTTAAACGACTCTTCAGATCAGCTTACTTTGAACCTCACCAATGGTGCAAAAGCAAATTTAACTTTTGCTAATGGAGCAACCAAAGCTGTTTAAGTTGAGTTGTGTTTCATTTTCTCTCTCACCTTAACCTCTCACGGCTATTTCTAGCTCGAAAAGCGCTAGAGCCTCCGAGGGGCGGCGCTAAGCGCCGGACGCCCAAAGGCGTCATGTCATGGCGCTGAAGAAGTGCCACTCCTTCTTCGGAATTTGATATGGAGAATTCCCTTCTCTAAGGTAATGGGCTCACCAGTAATTCTGCTGGCGCTATATCTCCCGGATTGAAAAGGACTGAACTCTTTCTTCATATAAGGGACTTTTCCCTTTTTCTCGGTGATTTGCTGGCTTTTTAAAGGTCGCTTGGTTCAACTGTTCACGGGAATGCGAGGTTTGGTTGGGGCTTTGCTCTCTTTTGCGCGATTAAGGTTCACGCTGGCGTGAGAATTGATCACGAAACTCATCTCTTTTCACCGCAATTATCAAACGATTTCACGGGGCTGTGAGGTGCTCTTTTTTTCTTCGATCAGATGGTCCATGTTCTTTTCAACGCAAGCCACACAGCACAAAAGCAGAGTGGCAGAAAAACATAATCGGAGACAAAATTATGAAAAAATTATTCGCTTTATCAGTTGTTCTATTCTCACTTGTTGGTGGTTCTGTTTCAGCATTTGCTGGCGAGGCTCCATTTGGTGTCCATTATCCTGAAGCGCCTCAAAACTCATTTGGTATTCAGTATCCTGAGAC
>JAJFHW010000292.1 GCA_021775385.1 Hyphomicrobiales bacterium
CACGCTACCGGCCTCGTCAATTTACCTTAACGGCATGGTGGCTTGTGTTGTCTTTTTTCTCTCTTTTATACTTTTCGCTCAACCAACTGATTTAGCCGAAGATATTTCGCATGAAGTTATCTCAAACCATATTTTACTTAAACCGCTTGAAGTGAAATCTTCTGACATGAGCACCATTAAAAAGCATTTGGTGGAACTGCAATTTACCCCCATCGTTTCCAAGGTCTTTAACGAGATGCATGGACGCTTACTCGGCGGACGCTATTGCAGTATCAAGCGTGCGTTGGCGGTACAATTGCGTTATGATACTGGCAATGGGAAATCATCTACCCTTTATGAGACCTCTTATCATCCTAAAAATTTCTCTTTCCTCCCCAATGTGGACAAGGGCGAAGAACCTCTAGAACATCAATTGCAAGGTTTGCGAGTTAGACTTTGGATTGAAAAGGGTTTGGTACTAGCAAGTGTGACTGAGTGAAAAACTGATTTTCACTGCTTAGTCGTCGATTTTATTCAATTGAAAATACTTGATAATTGGCGCGCCGGGGAAGATTCGAACTCCCGACCCCCTGATTCGTAGTTAGGTAGTTTAGTACCTATACACCTCTGATTTTATTTAACTTTTTACATACTTATATTCACTCGATTGGTTTAAAATTGGAAAAATTTGTTTTTTCCATTAACATCTGCGAAAATCTGTCTACATAATAAGCTCTCGTTTCTTATGATTCCAATTCTTAGTTTTTTATGAAATTTAATTTTCATGTACTCGTTAAAACAGAGGCTATTTATGAATACCATTAAAATTAATCCTTTTTCACCTCACGCCCTTGTCCACCCAGGTGTATTTCAAGGAAGAGATAATGAAATTAGTATAATTGAAGGTTATTTATATCAAACTAAATCAGGCACACCCCAACATTTCATAATTGATGGAGAGAGAGGAATTGGGAAATCATCTTTATTTTTTCTCCTTACACATATTGCTAACGGCTCTATTCCTTATCATGGTCAGGATACTTTTAATTTTTTAACGATTAATACTGAGCTCAGTGTTAACGACACTGAGATTTCTATAATTGAAAAATTGTATAAAGAACTAGAGAGCTTAATTGCCTTAGATGAAGGCCTAAAACTCAAGGCTAATAAATTTTGGGACTTTATAAAGACAATTGAAGTATTGGGATGTCGAATTCACAATGAAAAAACTGAGCCAGACTTTGCGGAAGCATTGACACAATTAGTTAATACGATCCAATATTTAATTCAAGATTTAGATGAAACGATTGATGGTATAATTTTTCTTATTGATGAAGCTGATAGGCCTAACATTGAAGCTAACCTTGGTGAGTTTTGTAAGCTTTTTACTGAAAAACTTATCAAAAGGAATTGTTCTAATGTTTGCATTGGTCTTGCAGGCCAAAAAAGCCTTAGAAAAAAATTACAGGATAGTCATTTATCTGCCCCAAGGATTTTCGCAATTCACAGCCTACTTCCTTTAAGCCCCGAAGAAACAATTAGGGTTATCGACGCCGGACTAGAAAGCGCTACTGGAAAAAATAAGTTTGAAATAAAAATAACTGACCATGCAAAACAAATATTAGCCGAAATGTCAGAAGGATACCCGCACTTTATTCAGCAATTTGCTTTTAGTGCTTTTCAAGCTGACACTAATAATTGCATTGATGTTGAAGATGTTATGAGTGGTGTATTTTCTAAAGGTGGGGCATTAGATCAACTAGGAGAGATAATTTTCAAGGAACAATACTTTGATAACATTAAGTCCGATGACTATAGAAAAGTTTTAGATTTTATGGCTGAAAGCCAAGAAAATTGGGTTACGAGAAAAGATATTATCAATTCTGGCATAAAAGAAAAAACTGTCGATAATGCCTTATCAGCACTTAGAAGTAGAGGCATTATAGTTCCAAACCATAAGGTAAAAGGAAAATATAAACTACCCACAAAATCTTTTGCTGTTTGGATTAGAGCTTTAAGGTTTCAAACAACTTAATTTCATCCAACTCCCACTAGTCTCCACTAGCTTCCACTAGTCTCCACTAGCTTCCACTAGCTTCCACTAGCTTCCACTAGTCTCCACTAGCTTCCACTAGTCTCCACTAGCTTCCACTAGCTTCCACTAGTCTCCACTAGCTTCCACTAGCTTCCACTAGTCTCCACTAGCTTCCGCTAGCTTCCACTAGCTTCCACTAGCTTCCACTAGCTTCCACTAGCTTCCACTAGCTTCCACTAGCTTCCACTAGATAAAAAAATTTGTCATTAATTCTAGCAAAATCGTTTATTAATTTTAACAAAAAGCTCTCAGACGATTGGTAAAAAGTTGGTAAAGTAAAAATTTATTAGGCCTTTTAGTAGTCTTTTTGTGGAGGATGTATAGTAAAAATAACGTATGTTAGTTTTAAAAAAGCCCTCTTTAGGGGCCTAAAAACTTCGTAAGTCATTGTTTTATAAGGTGTTTTTTAGTGGCGCGCCGGGGAAGATTCGAACTCCCGACCCCCTGATTCGTAGTCAGGTACTCTATCCAGCTGAGCTACCGGCGCCTAATCGAAATGCCATGAGTTGGCACTGATTAATATGTTTGAAGGGTTTACCCTTAAAGTCTTTATAAAATGCAAATTTATCAGAACTTTAATTTGAATTGCCTTCAGGTCAGGCGGTATTACTAGCCGCTTCATTGCCCAATTGCAAGGGGCTTTATCAAGAAATTTTCTGTTTTTATATTTTTTATTAAAAAGCCCAGCTCGCCTATAAATACTGACCTTCTCTTTAGGAGGATGCTCCATTCCCGCCGTTACCATTTTCTGGTAGTTGGATTTGGAAATGAGCGCCAGTGTTGCTGTTTTTATAGGTAATCGAGCCATTGTGAGCCTGGATAATTTCAGCTGAGATCGCTAGGCCAAGGCCTGTGCCTCCTTTTCTTAAGCTGCCTTTAAAGGGCTGGAACATAAATTCTTGCGCCTTGTCCGGAACACCAGGTCCTGTATCCTTGATATCTATAATATTCTGATTGCCTTCTTTATTCAGCTCAATACTCACTGTGTCTGGCATTGAACACCCAGCTCTGGCATCCAAGACTTGCACACTATTTCGGATCAAATTACCAAACACACGGTATAACTGTTCATAGTCACCATAAATTTGAGTATTTTCATCAATATCCATTTTGATATTCACACGCGCTTTCGGTAATCCAAGCTCTTCGAAAACTTCATTAAATAAATCCATTAATTTGAAGTTTGTTCTACTGAGATTTTTCTCATCTTCAATTTTGCCATATTGCAAGGTCTCAGAGCAAAGTTTAATAGCGCGATCAATTGAGCGCACCAGCCTTGGTGTTACCCGTTGTACCGTTGGATCATCAACACCCGTTAAACGATCAGAGACAAGCTGGGCTGTGCCGAGCATATTGCGCAAATCATGATTAATTTTACTTACTGCTCCACCTAAATTGGCCAATCTGTTTTTTTGCTTTAGCAGCGATGCAAGATCTGTTTGCAGGGCAAGCAATTCGTTTTCTACAGTTCCGATTTCATCTGTTCGACCGCTTGGGACTACCCGCCGATCCGGGTCTTGTGGATTATCGCTAAAGTGCATCATGTTTTGGGTTAAGTGCCCAATGGGGGCAACGAGCAACCGGTTCAACGCTAAGTATACAAGAGCGGCACTGAAGATTGAGATGATGATCGAGAGCCCTAAAATGTTAAGCGCGAAACTTATCATATCTTTTTTTAAGGGGCCTTGAACCATTAGTACTTCTAGGAATTGCACTTCAGACATCTCAGGTTTGTCGACTACGCGAATTAGTAAATTTTCCGGCTGGAAGTAAACCGCAATTGCATCACGAATTAGGGAAAAGAAATTTTGGTGGCGCAAATCAAAGTGCGCCATAATCGCGCGTGGCATCGGAGACTGGAGAATGAGTTGACGCCGATTATCTTTCTTAAGCGCTACAGCGTAGACTTGGGCGTTGTTTAGCAATTCCCAGCGCAATTTTTCTGGGACTTTGTTATCTGGTGCAGCTTCGACAGCAAGGGCGGCAATTTGGGCTGCGCTCATGCGTTCGTCGATCCAATTTTTTCGGAAATTCCCAATTGAAGGCAGAAAGATTAAAATCTCAGCCAACATAACAAAGAGCGCCGTTAACAACAGCAATTTTGCTGAAAGACTAAAACCAGTAGCTACCCTTTTATTTGATTGAAAAAACCTCACGCTCGATCTTCCCGCCCCTCACGGGCAAAATTTTGTTAAGCTCATATTTAATCATATAAAAATTGATTACAAGAGCCTCTTATTTTAACTACTCCCATTCTTTACATATACGTACTCACATACGCAAAGAATTAACATAAAAATGGTAACCAGCACATTGCTGCTAGACTTGGCTGCTCTAACTGAACGCCTGTGCTGGTACCTTTTTTATTAGCCAAATTTTGCCAAGAATTTGATCGCCTTTCTAAGCATCGGGCTCATTAGTTTGGGCTGAAAGTACAAATATGAAACACGCTTGTTAATTTCACTCAAAGTTGGGTATGGAGAAACAAATCCCGTCATCGCTTTAATATTCAGATTTGACGACATTGCCAATGACCACATCTGGATAAGCTCGCCAGCATTTTCACCAACGATCGAGACGCCTAAGATTTTGCCTTTACGGGTTGTGACTAACTTTATGAGTCCATCCGTTTTTCTTTCAGCTTGGGCGCGATCATTTTCAGCATATGGCCATCGCAACACATGTACCTTGCCATGTTTCTTTGTTGCTTCTTCTTCTGTTAAACCAATATGAGCAAGTTCTGGATCTGTGTAAGTTACCCATGGGATTTTTGTTGTGTCCACCTTTGCTGGCATACGGAACAAGGCGCGGCGGATAACAATGCCTGCGTGATAGTTAGCCATATGCGTAAATTGCAAACCACCGGTGATATCGCCAATTGCGAAAACTTTTTTGTTGGTTGTAACCAAGCCTTTATTCACTTTGACACCGCGGCGATCAAAGAGAATACCGGCATTTTCTAATTTTAAACTCTCAATATTTGGGCGCCTTCCTGTTGCTATGAGAAGATGCGTTCCCTTGATTTCACCTTGCTCGGCTCCTTTTGAGACTTTAATGGTTATGCCTTGAATGTCTTGGCTTACGCTTTCGACACTTGTTTCTTCTAGGATTTCAATGCCTTCATCTCTTAAACGCTCAAGGACAACTGAGGTTAATTCAGGATCATCTTTCCCAAGGGCTTTCATAGCCTCAATAACTGTGACTTTTGAGCCAAGGCGGTGATGAGCTTGGGCCATTTCCATGCCGATGGGGCCACCACCAATGACGATGAGATGCGGGATTGCCTGATCATTATCGAAGATGGTTTCATTTGTGAAAAAATTTACATTTTCTAATCCGTTAATTGGCGGAACAGCCGGCTGAGACCCTGTTGCGATGATTGTGCGCCGCGCTTTAATTTCATATTCACCTGCTGTGACTGTGTAGTTATTTTTAAAAGAAGCTTCCGCCTGAATGACTTTTACACCTAAACCTTCAAAACGCTCAACAGAATCATTCGGCTCAATCGCTGCGATCACTTCATGAACGTGTTTGTTTACAGCTCGATAATCTATTGATGGTTCTTGCGGCGTGATCCCAAATTTATTTTGCGAGCGCATAAGGTGAGCTCTTTTACCAGCTGCTAATAATGCTTTTGATGGGACGCACCCAGTATTCAAGCAGTCACCACCCATTTTATGTTTTTCGATCAGAACAACTTCTACACCTAGTTGGGAAGCAGCTGCAGCAACAGACAATCCTCCCGAGCCAGCTCCGATGACGCATAAATCTGGTGTTAGTACGTTTGACATTTTTAGTTCCTCTTTTTCTGTCTCACGGGAGTTTACCGCTGCGCGGTCTTCCCTCCGACGGGGCGGGCATTTTATTCGTGCTTTAGTTGCCCACTAAGCAACCACACTTGCCCCGACGGCCTTTTTTTTATCTGCGTTTCAGTTACCCACTTGCAACCACGCTGTAGCCTACGTTTTTCGTTCTCGGTGATACGGTTAGTTTTCTTTTTGCGACCGTACCACACAACCGATTTTTTTATCTTTACTGCTTGCGGAATTTTTTAATGGCCACAGGTAAGAGCGCAACTACTGCTAACAAAGCAAATGCTATGAGTAAGTCTGGTGTTATAAGCGACGATGTATCGAACTCAAACTTGCAGTTCCCAGCTGCCGTACTTGTAGCTCCATCAAGGCAAGCTTGATATGCATTCTTTTGCGCAACGATAACACTTTCGAGGCCTTGACCAACATAAGAAAAGGCAAGTGTACCTGGAATGATACCAAAAAATGTCGCGATGAAATAGGTGCTCAGTTTCACCCCTAAAAGCGCTGGCGCTAAATTTATCAACCAAAATGGAAAAGCTGGTACGAGGCGCAGAAAGAACATGTAACTCAAGGCATTTTCTTCAAAGCCTTTTTGAAGTTTTTCCAAAAACGGACCTGCTTTTGATTTCAAGTGCTCACCAAGTGACGTTTTGGCTGCTAGGAATAATATAGTTGCACCAATGGTTGCGCCTGTAACTGTTGCCAGTGTTCCAACAAACCAACCAAACAACAAGCCACCCGCCACAGTAATTACAATTCCACTTGGAAAAGAGAGCGCTGTTAAAATAGCATAGGCCAAAATGTAAAGTAAAATGGCCGGAATATAATTAGCAGTGATGAAAGCTCTCAAATTATCTAAATTCAAGGCTAATTCCTTGAAGGAAAGATAATTGTGCCAACCTTGTGAGAAGGCCACTCCCATAAAGGCCAGGATGCCTAGTAATGGAAGATATTTTTTTATTTGAGAAGTATTTTGAACATCTGATGTTTGTTGTGCTTTATCTTCCATCAAAGTGGACTCCTTTGGTGTGTAAGTCATATTATTTTGATTGGCCATTTAATGTCCAATCATAAAATGAGCTGTTTATAGATCCGATTTTTTCGATCTTTGCTTTCAGCTCACTATTAGCGTATTTTTTCAAGTGAGCTAGAACGCCTCTGTCACTGCCGCCAAAATCTTTTTTGAACCAGACATATATTTTAGAAATGGCCAGACGGTTTCCTTTGACTACAGCACCTCGGTTTGAATTCACATAATCTCTTGCAGCCTCATTAAGCTGAGCTTGTAAATTTTTGCCATTAAAAGCCTGGCCTTGTAGGTCAGGACATCCAACTGAGGCACAATTTACTGCATAATGGACCCTAGGGTCTGTATGTACTTTTCTCAAAATCTGATGTTCGATATCATCCAAGCTGATTTTGGTACCTTCAATGGTCACTAATTTTTTGCCCCAAGGGCCGTTTGAGAAAAGACCTGGAGAAATATCAATATCTTTGATGGATTTTACCGGAAAGGCATCAAGAACCACATTAATAGTCACAGCATTATATAGGTTTGCCCAATAGGCGAATTGCTCAGCCTTGGAGAGAGATGTCACTTTTACTGCTTCAAGTGACTTAATATAAGATTTTAAAGCGGCCTGTTTGTTTTTAAAGCCTTTGTAATTCACTTTGTTAAGACCATTATTATCCACTTTGACATATTGCGTTAGCAACTTAGTTAAGGGGCTATGGTCAATGACTGCTTTACTTGCCGGATTTGATTTTGAGAATTGCTCCGTCACAGTCGCAGCATTCGCTTGGCTCATTAGATTCAGTTCTATAATTCCACTAGAAATGGTACTCACACCTGCAATAAGAGAAAGGCTCATTAATAAATGCGTGATTTTTTTGCGATTTGTCATTTTCATTTACGTGTCCTACGCCATTTTATATTTCATTTTTGCTTTAATTTTCTGCACGCCTTTATTAATCATTGCTAAAATTCGTGCGTTTGTACTGTTTTTACTGCTTTACAGCTAGATTTGGCGCTATATTCGCCTTATGAGTTAAGGGGTAGCACAAGTTTACAAAATTACCTGATCATACATCTTCAAACCCTTGTGAGACGTTTGTGAACAGCATTTGATCTGCCTGTGTCTTGCAGCTTTATGAATTTAGACTTTTTGAAGAGCTTTTCATTGACAATTAGGGTTTGTGCTGGCTATATGCATTTTTTATAGAAATTTACTGATCTTAATGATAAGTAGACTGGCTCTGAAGCATTAAGCAGACTGGTTCTAAGGCATGATTTGTTTTGGAAGCGGGCGCTTTTGTATTCACCCCTTTTTTCATTTTAGGTCAGATTAACGATTTTTCAATTGATCCGTTATGTAGTGTAATGATCGATTAGATGGAGACCTCAAGTGAAACGCACATATCAACCAAGCCGCTTGGTACGTAAACGGCGCCATGGATTTAGAGCACGCAAAGCAACTGTTGGTGGACGCCAAGTTCTAGCTAACAGACGTTCACGTGGCCGCAAGAAGTTAAGTGCTTAAAATAAAAGTTGAGCTTTTAAACTTTTGAGATTACACTCACTTAATGATGAAATTTTAGGGCAATGTTGAAACTCAACTTTGCCCTTTATTTTTACTTAGCTTACCTTTTTTATTTTTAAAGCCAGATCAG
>JAJFHW010000293.1 GCA_021775385.1 Hyphomicrobiales bacterium
TATTGAGTCTGCTGCTGAGGACAAGATGAACAATAGTAATTATACATTAATTAAGAACGATCCTCCTGGAAATATGCGTCAACTTGAAGAGTTTATCTCTAGTGATACAGATAAAGTTTCGGGTAGAATTGGGTTTATTGAGCTGAATTCAGGGATTGACCTACATTTTACTGACATCACAGAACTTGTGAATGGTCAGTCACATTGTATGTCTGAAGCGTCTTTGACGATTTCCTTGCTCCTTGAGGGGCAAGTGAAATTTTTTATGAATGATGAGCCCTATTATTTGGGGTCTAATGATAATCATGAAAAGTCTCAAATTGTTGGTAAAATTTGGTCAACCACTAAGCCGGTTCATTTTTCTCGTAATTTTAAAAAAGGCCGTAAGGTTAAAAAAATCATCATAAATATCGACACCGATTGGTTAGCTGATATGGGGCTTTCTGAGACCCTGTCTAATGGCGGGTCTAAATTAGATAAAAGTTTATTTGAATTTGCTTGCTCTCATTTGTCTTGTAAAGATTGGGTCCCTTCAAAGGAAGCGATTAGAGCTGCTGAAGAAATTATTAATCCTCCCCATGATGCTGAATGTATGAAAAAGATGACACGTGAATGCCGTGCCATAGAATTGGTTACGTTAGCGTTTGAACAATTTACTAAGCCAGTACCTGGAATTATCACTGCTAAAAGTGACACAAAACAAAACTGCAGATTGATAAAAGTACTAAACTTTATAGAAAACAATTTAACCTCAGAACTCACATTAGAAGAAATCGCCAAAAATGTAGGGTTTAGTGTTAGTTCTCTTCAAAGGCATTTTAAAGCAACTTATGGTTCTACAGTGGTTGATTATATAAGAAAAAGAAAATTGGAGATGGCTCGAGATGCTTTGATGAATGAAGGTCTGTCTGTGAGTGAGGCTTGTTTCATAGCTGGTTATTCTAATCCCTCAAGTTTTGCGACTGCTTTTAAACGTGCTTTTGGTGTTTCGCCTGGGGCGTTAGTTTAGCTCTGACTTTTTGTGAATTGAATTCAATGTATTGTTATGCATTTTTTTCATCTTTGTTTTTGAAAAAAACTCATTCGATTTTAGTGATACTCCAAACTAGTGTAGTAATTTCTTCTAATGTTTTTATGAGATTGTTCATGTCTAATAATGCGAATTCTGAAACTAATTTTGATTTAAGAGTTGCTTACTTACTCACTCAATATGGACCTGAGGCTCTTCTGGTCGTTAGGGAGCAGATCCAAAAATACCGCTTTGCTAAAGACTGGGATAAAGAGCAGGAGTGGCTGGACATTTATAGCCAGATTTTACTTCTTTCTGATCATGGCCTTCAGAATAGTTATATGAATTAGGATTTATTGACGAATTTTTATTATTCGATTTTTGTCATCTATATCTATTCGTATTATGCATTTGTTGAGCCGCATACCATGTTTTATGTTTTTTGAAATTCGATTGATTGCTTCATTTTTAAATATTGGTGCAATTTAATTTTTATATTCCATCAGAGATAAGTTTATCATGCGTTTGCTCTTAATCGTCATAAGTCTTTTGTGTCTTCCCTCCTTTGCTATCGCAGAGACAGGAAAAGATAATCAAACATCAGATAAATCTTTGTTTGTTGAATTAAACTCTCAAGAACAAGTTGGAGTCGATTGTCAGGTTAGTTTTTTGATGAAAAATGGGCTTGGAGAAGAGTTGACGCAATTTTCTTTTGAGGTTGTCATTTTTAATGAAAAACATCAGGTTGAGAAGTTGCTGGTCTTGAAAAGCGGTGAACTTTCTGATGGTAAAACGCGTGTTAAACGATATGGCTTAAAAAATCTGACTTGCCGTAAAATCAGTCGCTATCTCATTAATGATATTAAGCAATGTGATGCTAAAGGGTTCACACCTAAACTCTGTTTGCAAGCCCTTGTTTTATCAAACAAAACAACCTCAAAGTTTGGATCTTAAATTTATGAACGAGTACCTATTATCAGCACAGATTGGTTCTGCCCTTAATATAATTAATCAAGGTGGGCCTGTTGTTATTATTTTACTCGGGCTGTCTGTGATTGCGACTACTTTTATTCTAATAAAAATTTTTCAGATTATCTGGTTTCGTATTGGTTCGAACGCTGGGGTGAATAAAGTGATTGAGCTTTGGCTTAGTGGTTATACTCATGAAGCTTATGAACTGGTGAAAACTAGTTATAACCCGACTAAAAACATTCTTGCTCATTTGATGAGAGGTTTACTTCAAAGAACAACAGCAAAAGAAGTTGTTCGAGAAGATGTTGAACGTATTGCTATGAAAGAAGTTGGAAAGCTTCGCTCTTTTATGAGGCCGCTTGAGGCGATTGTACAGATTGCTCCTCTATTGGGATTGTTTGGGACAGTGATAGGGATGATAGAAGCATTTCAGACATTGCAAAGCGCTGGGAGTGAAGCAGATCCAGCTGTTTTAGCGGGTGGTATTTGGGTTGCTTTGTTGACCACAGCGGTTGGTTTAGCCGTTGCTATTCCCTTAGCGTTTGTTGTTTCTTGGTTTGATGGACGGATTGAAGCTGAACGTTTAACGATGCAGGAAGCAATTACTAGTTTACTCACTGGCCGGATCACAGATGAAGCGCGCAAATCAGAAGATAGTGCGCAAGAGACCGTTCGCAATGCAGCTTAATGTACCTGAGAAAAAATCGTTAAACCTTAGTCTGACACCTTTGATAGATGTTGTGTTTCTCTTGCTGATTTTTTTTATGTTAGCCTCTACATTCTCGCGTTTTTCTTCTTTGCCTTTGTCGGTCAACAGTGGGCAAAGTGAAAGTAATACGTCAAAGAAATTTATTTTAGTTCGTATTCAAAAAGAAGGTCAGCTTGAAATAAATGGTCAGAAAATAATATCTGAGGAATTGATTACAGTGATTGATGCTCTTGTAATTGAAGAGGGGATGAAGCTGTTTATTAAACCTCTTGAGGGGACGACGGTTCAACAGTTGGTTTCTGTAATGCAAAAGGCGAGGCAATCTAAAATAAATAATCCGATAGTGGTGCGATAGGTTTGTGAGATGGAAATAAATTTTGAAAAGAAGAAACATAGTGAGGAGAACTTAATACCTCTCATTAATATTGTATTTTTGATTTTGATTTTCTTTCTGATTACAACGGTTATACGCCCATTCTCAGCCAAGGACATAGAATTAGCTAAATCTGCAAAAACTGACAAGTTAAGCAAGATTACTCATAGCCTTGTGATTGATAAAACCGGTTCTCTTATCGCAAATGGAGAATTTACAACGATTGAGACCTTACCTGATTTTTTTGTGGCTGAAGGTGAGACACCGCAAACGGTTAATATTATCGCTGATAAAGAGCTTGTAGCTGATAAGTTACTAGAGATTGTTGGGCGGCTTGGAAATTTAAAATTTAAAAATATAAAATTGATTATTGAGATCTCAAAAAAATGAAAAACCTCTCTTTCTATCATTGGTTCACGGCGCTTTTTGGGGCGGTTTTTTTTCATGCATTATTAGCGGTTAGCTGGCCGACTGATGAAACTTCTAAGATTGAACGTTCAGCTGGTACACCGGTAACTATAGTTGGGTCTTTATCTGCTTTTGCTGAACAAAAGGCTGCTGAAGAAATTGTAGAAGAGGTAACGGAACGAATTGAAGAGGTTGCAGAGCTTGAACCTCTTGAACCTGTCGTCGACCCTGTTCCTCAGGTTGTTGAAAAAGAGCTTGTTTCAAAAGAGATAGAACCCAATGAACAATCTGAATTACCTGACGTAAAACCAAAGAAAAAGATTAAGAAAGTAAAGCCTAAGAAGAAAAAGAAGAAGAAAAAGGTCAAAACGGCTAAAAGAGATAAAAAGAAACAAAAGAAACGTTTAGCTGGTAAACGACTAGCTGCTTTAAAAAAAGGTGGCGGCGCTAGAGGTAGGCAAAAACGTAAAGCTGGTAAGGCTGCAATGTCTAATTATCGAGGACGAGTACAATCTCACCTAGCGCGGTACAAGAGGAAAGTTACTTCCTCTAGGGGGATTGTGCGGGTTAGTTTCTCACTTGCTCGTTCTGGTGCTGTTCGTTCTGTTCGTGTTGTTAGAAGCTCTGGCAGTGGTGCTTTAGATCGGGCTGCTATAGCTATGGTGAGACGTGCTTCACATTTTCCTCGAATTCCTGCTGGGGGGCCACTATCAATGAGGTTTACTATTTCGATTAACTATCGTTAGTTTATAAATTGATGCGCGGTGTGCAAGAATTTCTGTTCAAAGAATGCATTTTTAAAACTTATCATTTTGATTTTTACTAGAGCCTTATAAATCTATTATGGGGTCATTGTTATGTTTTCTTCGTTGCGATTCATGTGTTTTATATCGCTTTTCTTTGTTGTTTGTTTATTTACACCAGCTATTGCTAAGACGGAGAGTAGTGAGAAGTCATCTTGTCGATATTCCCCAATTCATGATTTAAAATACTCTAAGAATTCACCTCATTTTTCCTATGTTAATCCGCAAGCCCCTAAGGGGGGGCAGGTTTCTATTGGCCGCGTTGGATATTTTGATTCATTGAATTTTTTAAGATACCCTGGAACGACGATTTCAGACCGAAAGCAAATCCCCCTTCATATTGATGATTATTTATTTGATAGTTTTCTTGTTCAAAGTTCTGATGAGGTTGCGGGTTTTTATTGTTTAGCTGCAAAGAAAATTATTGTTTCTGAGAACTTTTCACAGGTTTCGTTCGTTTTAAATCCAAATGTTCGTTTTCATGATGAAAAAACTTTGACCGTTGATGATGTGATCTTCACTTTTGAAACTTTGAAAAAACAAGGTCACCCTTATTACAGACAAGTTTTAAGACAGGTTAGTATCGTACCATTCGGAGAGAATGGGGTGACTTATAAGAGTAACAGAAAAGGTGATAAAAAATTTGTTTCTCTTGTTGGAACACTCCCGCTACACCCAAAGCATTTTTGGCAGAGTGGTAAGTTAGAGAATAAAAGTATGGTTTTGCCCTTAGGCAGTGGACCTTATCGAATTTCTAAAGTTCAATCAGGCAAGTTTGTTTTATTAGAACGTGAGAAAGACTATTGGGGTCGTGAGCATTTCACCCAAAAAGGACGGTATAATTTTGATCAAATTAAAATTGATTATTTTAGAGATCAGGGTTCAGCTATCGAGGCTTTCAAAGGTCGTCATTTTGATATCCGTGTAGAAAAATCTGCATTGGATTGGAAAAAGGCATATGAGGGAGCGAACTTTAACTCTGGTGATATTCAAAAACATGTCATAAAGACAAACAAACCAGGAGATATGTATTTTCTTGCCTTCAATCAACGCCGTGCTCTATTTAAAAATAGGAATATCCGAAAAGCTTTTGCTTTGCTTTATGATTTTGATCAGGCAAATAAACTCCTTTTTCACGGATTGCATAAACCAATCGAAAGTATTTATGGAAAAAGCGACCTTGCGGCGAAGGGGCCTGCGAGTGAAGATGAAGGCCGCACCTTAAAACGTTTTATGAAGCAACTGCCTATTAAAATATTGGATAGAGAAACACCTTTTGATTTAAAGGCTAAAAAAAATACACGCCTACAAATTAGACAAGCTATTAAGTTATTAGATGAAGCCAAAATTCTTTTAAAAAATGGCAAACGTATTGATCCGCAGACTGGGCAGCCTTTAAAACTAGAAGT
>JAJFHW010000294.1 GCA_021775385.1 Hyphomicrobiales bacterium
CGTCAAATCTAAACTCAAGATTTGCATAATTTTTATGCACTGCTTAAAAATTATGCCTAATAAATAGTCAATTTCAAAAAGCACAAAAAACAAGCAAATGCCTAATTTGTTGATTCAATTGCTTAATTTTAATGCATGCACTTTGGCATGTCCCTTGAAACAGCTACATCCTATTGAAATTATACAAAAAAATATTTTAAGGGGATTCCGGTAGATGAATAATTTATCAACAGGTGGCGATTTATTCTTCGTCCTAATGGGGGCAATACTTGTTTTTGCCATGCACGCAGGATTTGCATTCCTAGAAGTGGGAACAGTACGCCATAAAAACCAGGTCAATGCTTTGGTCAAAATTTTAGTAGATTTTGCCCTCTCAACAATAGCCTATTTTTTCATTGGCTATTTCATTGCCTATGGCACGCACTTCCTAGTCGACGCAACCGTTCTTTCAGGCACTGCCGAAGGTTCAACATTTGAACCGCAAGGTTTGACCTTGGTAAAATTCTTCTTCCTGGCAACATTTGCAGCTGCAATCCCTGCCATTATTTCAGGCGGCATAGCTGAACGCGCAAAATTTTTACCACAATGCCTGGCAACACTCGCCTTAGTATCTCTCATCTATCCTTTGTTTGAAGGCATGATCTGGAATGGCAACTTTGGTTTAAACGACTGGATGGAAGCAAACTTAGGCGCACCGTTCCATGACTTTGCAGGTTCAATTGTTGTACATGCAGTAGGTGGTTGGATTGCCCTTGCAGCCGTTATTTTACTTGGCGCAAGAGAAGGCCGTTATTCAAAAACCGGTCAAACAATCGGCATCCCACCTTCATCTATTCCATGGCTAGCTCTTGGTTCATGGCTTCTTTGTATTGGCTGGTTTGGCTTTAACGTAATGACAGCCGGTTCATTAAAAGCAGCCTCTGGCCTTGTGGCAATGAACTCTCTTATGGCAATGGTTGGCGGTATTGTTGCTGCATTACTAGCAGGCCGTAATGACCCAGGCTTTGTACATAATGGAGCACTTGCTGGCTTGGTTGCTGTTTGCGCCGGTTCGGACATCATGCATCCAGTTGGAAGCCTCGTCACAGGTGCTGTTGCAGGCGGTTTATTTGTCTTCATGTTCGAATATTCGCAAAACAAATTAAAAATCGATGACGTACTCGGCGTTTGGCCTCTTCACGGCCTATGTGGCCTTTGGGGCGGCATCGCTGCTGGCATCTTCGGCCTAACGTCTCTCGGCGGGCTTGGCGGCGTGACATTCTTGAGCCAACTCTTTGGTAGTCTCCTTGGTTGTGCCTATGCCTTTATTGCTGGCCTCATTGTTTATGGCATCTTAAAAGCAGTTCTAGGACTTCGCCTCACCAAAGAAGAAGAAATCCAAGGTGCTGACTTATCTATTCATAAAATCAGCGCAAATCCTGAACAAGAGTTTGTTGGCGGTCGTTAATCGTCATAACAATCAAAAATTAAAAAGCCACCTGAAATTTCAGGTGGCTTTTTTAATTCCAAATTCAAGGAAGATAACTCTTAAGCCCCATCAAACCCGTCCGACCCATCTAGCCTCGCCCCCCAATCTTCCACATCACCTTTTGCCAATCTGCGTTCAGCTAATTTCCTCCAATTTTGAGCCAAAAACTGTAATCGAAGTAAATCTTCAAAAGCTGCAAAATTTTTCACATCAACATAAAGCAAATTAGTGACTCGCGCTAAAGTCCAGCTAGGCGCCAATCTCTCTCTCAAAATAAGCACATCTCCGCCACTAACCATACCCTCTTCCAAAACACGATAATACCAACCCGTATACCCCGTATCCTGAACTTGCCGCGACATAGAAGCAACGCCAAAACGTTCATTCAATTTCCAGCAAGGTTGGCGTCCTTGAGAAAGTTGAACAACGCCTGTACCTAATTGAAATATATCTCCAAGACAAACATCAGCCTCGGTTAAACCAACCGTAGAAATATTCTCTCCAAAAGCCCCAGCTTCACTCAAAGAAGGACCATGATAATCAGCCCCTTCGTTTAAAAAAACATCCGACCAGCCTTTATAATGATCGAACGGATAATGATGAATGGCCTTCTCAACACCGCCATGCAAACGCAAATCTCCTTGCTCATCACCATCCAAACCAAATTCCCCAAAATGCAGCCGCCCCTCTACAGAGGACTTATCAATTCCGCTAGGCGTTTGACGCGCACCCAAAGGCCTAACTAAGCCCGTTAAAACAGCAGAAATTTCAATAACATCCATATTTTAATCCACAAACTAGAGATAAGCAGCATCCACCTAAAAACTGAAAACACATATAGTGCGCTAAAAAATAAATATAAAACCAGCAGATAAAAGATGCAAAGAACATAATTGCTTCGATTGACAAGAAACTCTATAAATAAAGTGCCGTTCGGCAGATTAAACCCAGTGCATTTAAAATAGGGAACGCACCCAATGAGCATCATGCTATCAATCGACTATCCAGCCATTAGCGCCGAAAAAGGCAATGCCATTAAAGATGAATTACAACGCCAAGATGTATTAGGTGATTTCGGACCCGGCCTTGGCATTCTCACAACACTTCTGGGTAAGAAAAAACCAGATATGACATGGTGCAATATTATTGAGCCAAACTGGTTTGAAGGAAATTATGACGGCTCAACTGATCGAGTACCATTAACAGAAGAAGGTATGAACAAATTAAACACAGCCGTCCAAGCCATCTATAATGTTGCTAGCGGTCCGATCACTGTTCTCTGTCACAGACACAATGAAAATCCCAAAGGGCAAAAAGAACTCAACATTCAAGAGTTTAATTCAATGCTACATGCAGAAGGTTTGCCATATCGCACATTGATCGTCCTAGATAGACGTCTCGCAGATCGCAGCGATTAATAAGGCAACGGGGCTTTAAAAGCAAAACTACGAATTACAATGTCTAAAGAAATACCTTAAAGAGAAACACCGAAAAGAGCAAAAATGACGAATAATTTAATGCATCTCAACAGCGAAGAAATGCAGAAAAATCTCATCTCCATAATAAAAGAAAAAAGCTTCCAAAAAGGAGCTACCATCAAACTAGCTTCAGGTAAAAGCTCCTCTCATTACTTTAACATGAAACCAACCATGTTAGATCCTGAAGGTTCTGTACTGATTGCTAATTTAATGCTTGATGCAGTGAAATCATTTGGCAAAAATTTTGACGCCATTGGCGGCGTTGAACTCGGCGCAGTTCCTATTGCTTCTTTCATCGCTCCAATTTCACAATTAAGAGGCGAGCCAATTAAAGCCTACATGATTCGCAAAAAGCCAAAAGACCACGGCACTGCAAGTCTTGTCGAAGGTCTCACAAAAGATGAAACTCTTGACGGCCAAAACATAGTGATTGTGGAAGACGTCACCACAACAGGTGGCTCCGCTTTAAAAGCCATCGCAGCTTGCAGAAAAGAAGGTGCGAATATTGAGCATATCATCACAATCGTTGATCGAGAAGAAGGTGCCACTGATGCCTTCAATAAAGAAGGCATCCAATTAACAAGCCTGTTTAGCGCTTCAGATTTTCTCTAGAGCGTTCACTCAAGAGTTAACAGCCTGGCTGCTGGTAGGCAACTGAAGCGCAGCCAAGAAAACGCGGTTGCGTCTTGCGGATCCCTCGTGGGCATCTGAAGCAAAAAGATAGCAACTAAAGAGCAACTAAGAAATAATCACTTAAGTCTGTTTATTGCCAAGGGGATTATGCTTCAAAATTAAATCAGCCATAATTCCCTTGCGCTCAGAAACATTGTTATTAAACAAAATATGAATTTGCGTTGGCTTATATTCACTAATAATTTCATCAGCAATTGGGTTTTGCCGCACCAGGTCCATACGATTTGTCTGGTTCACATAAACCAGTGAAACATCATCAACTGACAAAGCCCGCACATAGAGAAAAATTGCGCCAATAGCATCAAATTTCTGGTTTAAACGATAAACCCAAAACTCATGATCTCGTCCAGAAACCCCCGACCAAGTATACAAGTCAGATTCCATAGCTATCCCCCTTAAGCCTTCATCCAACCAATTTTTTTATGAAAGAAAAGTCCCTTCCACATCAAGCATACCCATAAAGTACACCCTTCAAAATACTAACAAGTACCCCAAAAAAGTAAACAAACAATTCATATATGTATAATTTTATCCTATAAATTAACGAAAATAATTCACATTAAACTTCAAAAAAATTTAATGTGCCTCATCCCAATTTTTAGCAAATGAAGCGTCGACTTTTAACGGTACTTTTAAATCAATAACAGGATTGTTCGCTTGCTCCATCACATCACAAATCAGGGGCATAATAGCCTCAGCTTCAGTCTCTAAAACTTCAAAAATGAGCTCATCATGCACCTGTAATAACATCAAAACAGGTGTTTTATTATCCGCAAGAGAAGGCTCCATTCGAATCATAGCGCGGCGAATAATGTCTGCAGCCGTCCCTTGAATTGGCGCATTGATTGCAGCCCGTTCAAAAAAGGCTTTTTGCTGTTTATTGTTTGTTTTCACACCGGGGTAATGAACACGCCGACCGAAAAGTGTCTCAACATATCCCTGATCAGCAACCTGTTCTTTTATGTTGTTCATATAAGCTTGAATGCCAGGAAACCGCTTAAAATATGTTTTGATATAATCACTTGCTTCAGAGCGAGAAATGCCAAGCTGGTTTGCAAGACCAAAAGCAGAGATCCCGTAAATGATCCCAAAATTAATCGCCTTAGCCCGGCGTCTCGTCATCGGGTCCATGTCTTCAAGCGACACACCAAACATTTCAGAAGCCGTGAGTGCGTGAATATCTTGCCCCTCATGAAATGCTTCAATCAATTGCGGGATGTCAGCCATGTGCGCTAAAATGCGCAACTCAATCTGGCTATAATCAGCAGAGAGAAGCACATTCCCAGGCGCCGCCACAAATGCTTTTCGTATCTCACGCCCTTCAGCTGTTCGAATTGGAATATTCTGAATATTAGGGTCAGTTGAGGCAAGGCGTCCCGTACTCGTTGCCGCCAAAGAATAAGACGTATGAACCCGCCCCGTTGCCTCATTAATAAACTTAGGCAGTGCGTCTGTATATGTGGATTTTAATTTCGATAGCTGACGCCATTCTAAAATGGTCCGCGGCAGAAGGCGCTCTTCATCACTCAGCCCCTCATCAACTGCCAACCCTTCCAAAACTCCTGCCCCTGTTGCCCAAGCTCCGGTTTTAGTCTTTTTTCCGCCCTTATAATTCAACTTTTCAAACAGCACTTCCCCAAGTTGCTTCGGACTAGCAATATTAAAACTTTCATCAGTCAATTTATGAATTTGCACTTCATGCTCTGCAAGCTTATCGGCAAATCCTTTACTGAGCCCCGCTAAAATAGAGCGATCAATCATAACTCCTTCCATTTCCATTTTAGCTAAAACAGAAATCAATGGACGCTCTAATGTTTGATAAACAGTCATGCGTTTAGCAGCAGCTAACCGAGCCTTTAAAACATGCCAAAGCCGTAGCGTCACATCAGCATCTTCAGCTGCATATTTTGTGGCTTCAGGCACAGGTACCAAATCAAAAGTAATTTGCGACTTACCAGTCCCGACGATCTCTTTAAATGCAATCGGCTCATGATCGAAATAATATTTTGAAAGCTCATCCATCCCATGCCCATGCACACCGGCATCAAGCGCATAAGACATCAACATCGTATCATCAATCGGCGCCATAAAAACATTCTGCCGCGCCAAAATAACCCAGTCATATTTTATATTTTGACCAATTTTTAAAACTGAAACATCCTCAAGCAGTGGCTTCAAAAGAGCTAAAGCTTCAGCCATCGGCGCTTGCTCAACAACACCGTCTCCTAATAAATCAAGCCCATCAGACGAACGGTGAGCTAAAGGAATGTAAGCCGCCTTACTTGGAGTTAAGGCAAGTGAAACACCAACTAAATCAACAGACATCGCATCGAGCCCTGTTGTCTCAGTATCAATAGCAACAAAGCCTTGGGCCCTTGCAGCAGCAATCCACTCTTCAAGCACATCAAGCGAGGTAATCGTCTCATAAACCGAAGCGTCAAGCGGAACAGACTTCATCTCTTCAAGAATGGCTGCGGCAACAGCTTCCGCCCCGCCACTCTGTTCGCCACTTCTATCTTCAGCTTCAGCACCAGTGCCAGCTCCTTGTGCAAGCGCCTGCGCGGCTTTTGATGGTTGTTTTGTCTTCGGCGCTTCAACCCCAAAACTCGATGCCACTCGTTCCGTTAATTTAGAAAAGCCCATCTCTCCCAAAAAGTTCAAAAGCGCTTCTTCAGATGTCTCGGATAGAGTTAAACCGTCAAGCCCTTCTAAATCAGGCACGTCTTGACAAAGGGTCACTAGCTCACGGCTAATCCGCGCTTGCTCAGCAAATTCAATTAAATTTTCACGGCGTTTTTTCTGCTTGATTGTCTCGGCACCAGCCAGCAACTGATCAAGATCACCAAATTCATTGATCAACAACGCCGCCGTCTTCACCCCAATGCCCGGCACGCCTGGCACATTATCAGAGCTGTCTCCCGCCAAAGATTGAATATCAATAACCTTGTCTGGCCCAACACCAAATTTGGCAAAAACTTCATCAGGTCCAATAACCTTGTTTTTCATGCCATCAAACATAGTCACGCCGGGTTGGATGAGTTGCATCAAATCTTTATCAGAAGAAACAATCACAGCCTCACCGCTCTTAGCTACTGTTTGCTTGACATAAGAGGCAATAATATCATCCGCCTCATAACCTTCTTGTTCAATACGCGGCAAACCAAACGCATCCACCGCTTGACGTATAAGCTCAAACTGCGGGACTAAATCTTCAGGAGCAGGCGGCCTGTGAGCCTTGTATTCAGGATAAATATCAGAACGAAATGTTTTGCGAGCTGCATCAAAAATCACAGCAAAGTGCGACGGCTCGCCAGCTTCCTTTGTGTC
This sequence comes from Hyphomicrobiales bacterium, assembly GCA_021775385.1. Taxonomy (GTDB): domain Bacteria; phylum Pseudomonadota; class Alphaproteobacteria; order Rhizobiales; family HXMU1428-3; genus HXMU1428-3. Next base: position 6,967 of record JAJFHW010000294.1, read on the forward strand.
CTGCAAAAGCTTCCACAGCATCTGGCAAAACCCATGCACAGCGCCAACCGGCATCCCATCAGACGCCCGAGTTAAAGGTGGTAACGCATGATAAGCCCTGAAAATATAACTCGACCCATCAATAAGAAAAACTCGCATGGTTCTATGCTCCAAAAAATAAAGAATTGCCGCAACTATGGCATTATTAATTGTGAGCTCAAAGTGGGAAGGCGTCATTAACCAGACATTTCCCCATAGCCTTAGTGGTTAGACGCTCTGATTTTAAATGAAATTTAACTAAGAATACAAAAACATTGAATAAAAACAACAAGAAACAATAATTTGCAGCTGTTTTTTAAAACAATTATATCATGCTTAAAAGATGTTATCGAAGAGCAACATACTAGAAGCACATAGGGTGCAAACTCGTCTCCTAAAAAAAGACGAGCTAGATATGTATTTGGCACATTTACAACGGTTAGATCGTAAAACCAGAGAACAGCGTTTTGACCATGCAATATGCGATAAAGCACTTGAAGTCCATTGCAATACATTAAACAAATACGAAACAAGGGTCCTCGGCGCATTTATAGACAATAAAATGCGTGGCACCTGCGAAATCAGCAAACGCTTTTACCTCAATTGCCAACCAGTAAGAGAATTAGCATTTTCAGTAGAAGCCCAATTCCAAGGACATAAAATTGGCTCCAGTCTAATGAAAAAATCGTTAAGGCTAATCAACCCATCCACTGCGATGATCTATTGCCAATTATCAAACATAGGAATGATCGCCCTGGCAGAGAAATTCAATGCCAATATAACTCTGAAACGAGATCACGTTGTCTGCAAATTTAGACACAAACAAAAAACCAAGAAAAACATTTTCCTCAATTCCAATAAGTTTGAAATGACAAACTTAAGTGACCTCGTCAGTATCAACCCGCATTTCTAAAACACATCAAGTTTTGTCGTCTTCAGGTTTCTTAACAGCCTCTTCACCAAACTTATCTGCAATATATTCTTGGAAATATTCATCAAGCATCGGAAAGCCTCTGGCAAACCGCTTAAAATCATCTCGCGCAACCCATAAACAAATTGAGTTTTCAGTCGCTCGCACTTTTCCGGTTCGCTTATCGCGGCCTAAAATAATCCGCTCTCCAAAATGTTGGCCTGGGCCATATGTCCGTTGAATATGCTTGCCCGTTTCAGCATCTTTAAAATCAAGCTCAAACTTGCCTTCCATCACAGTGTAAAATCCATCAGCAATCATGCCCCGATCAAAAACCACATCCCCTTTTCTAAAGTGAACATATTTGGTCGCAGCTCTCGTTGGTGGCTCAATCAGAGAAATGTTACGAGGCACAAATGAATGTAGCATCCAGTTTAATAGGACACGCATTTTCGTCACAAAACCTGGCAAGAAGGAAAGGTAAAAAGACCGCCACAATAACCAAGCCATAAAGCCTTTTAGTTTAATGCCATTAACTTCAGCAACCGCCTTCGACGCTCCAAGTGACGCCATAGACCCCTGACTAACATAGGCAAACTCTTTCAATTCCCAACCATGGAGCACACGGCGAATATTCAAGCCTAATTGCTTGCCTTCACGAACAGCAAATTGCGCAGTTGGCGGCGCAAAGTCATGTCGCTCAGAAGGATCATCGGTAAGAGGAATAAGCGCTGCATCCCCCAGTGCCCAAACATCATCTTTGCCAGACACGCGCATACAACGATCAACTTTGATTTTGCCCCATTGCATCTCAAGACCTAGCTTCTCGACCAGAGGGTTCGGACCAGTACCAATGGTCGCAACAACTGTTTTCGTAGGGATAATATCGCCAGTAGAGAGTTCAGCACTTGTCCCAGTCGCTGAATTCACCCCAACATTCGTTAGAACTTCAATTCCATTTTTCTCAAGTTGTTTTTGGGCATATTCACCAAGTGACGCCGGTAGTTCGAGCAAAATACGATCCGCAAATTCAATCAATTTCACTTCGATCTCATCAGGCGAAATATTAGGGAAATATTTCAATGATTTATCAATCAAATGCTTCACTTCACCAACTGTTTCAACTCCTGAAAATCCAGCGCCTACAACAAGGAAAGTTAAAAGCCGCTTCTTAATCTCAGGCACTTGAGCCACATCAGCATGTTCTAAACAACGAATAACATGATTCCGAAGTGTAAAAGCATCTCCCATATATTTCATAGTCAAAGCATGTTCGGTCATACCAGGAAAACGAGAAAGGTCCGCCGTTTGTCCCATCGCCAGAACCAGCTGATCATACTCAACCTCAACCGGCATTCTGCGTGTACCTTGAAGAACTGTGATCACCTTCTGATCAAAATCTACATTTATAACTTCAGCCAAACGAACTTGTACATTTTTAAGTAACAAACGAAGAGACGTAATCGCATCAGATGAGTTAATCCCACCGCCAGCAACTTCAGGCAGCAACGGCTGAAAGACAAAATAATTATCTTTATTGATCAACTCAATATCAGCATCATCGCCCATTTTACGCCTGAGTTCTTTGGCAGCAAATACACCCGCAAAACCACCACCAATAATTACTATCTTCTTCTTCGCCATTTTAAAGCTTTCATAAATATAAAGAAATTTGACCACATCCGAATTGAGGAGATTTTCCCGCTCATAAATATGTCTATCACAAGCCTAAAGCGTTAAAAATTCGCCTAACAAACGAAAAACACCAAAAAACTAACCATAAAGAGGAATAAAATTGAATAAACACTTCAACATCGGTGATCCAGCCAGATCTTATTTGAAAAACAACTGTTATGGAAAATGAACAAAAAAGTAAAGTAGACAAAGCAACTCAAAGAAATAATGAAACAATAACCTGTGAAAAATATTGTAATAAGGGAATTGCAGGCCCAGATAAAGTCGGCTATGGTGGCGCCAATTCTTAAAAATGCACCCGTAGCTCAGCTGGATAGAGCGCTGCCCTCCGAAGGCAGAGGTCGCACGTTCGAATCGTGCCGGGTGCGCCATTTCTTTTTCAGAAATGGTCGCCCCTCTTGTTAAAAAATAGTTCGAACTTTGTTCGAACGGGTGCGCCATTCTCTTCGAAATCTCAGTTACATCAAAGCTCAACCTTGCCCCAACTCTACAAATCCGACATACTTTCAAAACAAACGCTTTACAATTTAAGCTAAGGGACAATGAGAGATCTTACATGCTCAATGAAACAAAAACACTCACAGCAGATATCGCCAACCTCACAAGCTTCATTGATCAAAACATACTCACAAAATCCATGACCATTGAGCTCTCCATCATCGCCATAGCGCTCCTTCTTGGCTGGCTTGCCTCTCATCTCTTGTTCACATTTGCGGAAAAAGCACTCAAGAAAGAAAAACATAAAAACTTAACCAATAAATTCTCCAAATATCACAAACAAATCAGTGAAATCAGCGCTGTTCTATGGCCCCTGGTATCAGGGTTAATTTTATGGACTGCATACAAAACTTTACCAACCCATGATATCTACATACTTGGAATTTTAAGCAAAGCCATCACCTTTCAAGCGGTAAGAATAACTGCCATTTTATTATTATCATGGGCACTAATCCGCTTTGCTTCGATCTTTATCAAATCACCAGAACTGTCACGAACATTCGAGATTGTCACATGGGGCACTGCAGCCCTTGCGATCCTTGGCTGGTTATTCCCATTAATCAACACACTAGACACTGTAGGTATTCACACAGGCAACACAAACATTTCTATCTGGCGTATATTCCAGGTTATATTTTTACTCAGCTTATTTTTCTGGTTAGCCACTATGGCCTCAAATTTCATTCGAAAACAACTCCAGGTCAGCACGTCCATAGCTCCTTCGCTACGTGTATTGTTTGGAAAAATATCTTCCTTTGTTCTCTATACAGCCGCTATTATATTTGCGCTTAATACAGTAGGTATTGATTTAACCGCTTTTGCTGTGTTCACGGGAGCACTAGGTGTTGGACTGGGTTTTGGTCTTCAAAAAATTATTTCAAACTTCATCTCAGGTATCATTCTATTATTAGATAAATCATTAAAACCTGGCGACGTCATAGAAGTCGAAACAGGTAATGGAATAACCTATGGATGGGTAGAAAAATTAGGCCTTCGTTACACCTCTGTCACCACAAGAGACGGAACTGAGACCCTCATCCCTAACGAGACCTTCATAACAAATCCAGTGACAAATTGGTCATTTTCAAACTCAAAAGTTCGACGCAAAATGCCCATTGGCGTCGCCTATAATACTGATGTCGAAAAAGCCATGGAATTATGTATTGAAGCGGCATGTTCAATCGAAAGAGTAATAGACAACCCAACCCCCGTATGCCAATTGCGAGGGTTCGGAGATAGTTCCGTCAATCTTGAAGTTCGCTTTTGGATAGGAGACCCGCAGAATGGGGTGAAGAATGTAGAAAGCCAGGTGAATTTAAAAATCTGGAAATTATTTCAACAACACAACATTGAAATTCCATTCCCACAAAGAGATGTGAACCTGCGCTCAGTCGATGGAACACCACTCGAAATCCGAACAAAAGAATAGCGCGGTAATTAAAGCACCTGTAAAAGCAATAGCCGTGAGAGAATAGAGAAAAAACACCGAAATGAAATTAACTTAATGGTACAGCACATTGATGCATAAATTTAACCGCTGAAACATCAAAACCACTAAAACGAGGGTTACTCAAAACAAGCTTGCTATTCGCATCTTCAATCTTTACCCAACGAAACTCTTCTATAGGCACCCCCCGCGGGTTAACAATCCCATCAAGCTCTAGTGCCAAGAAGTTATCATATTTAGAAACCGTTTTTTTGGAAGCGACCTTATACCAGGGCCCCCTACCTTTTTCGTCATCAGTAACATAAACATTAAACGTCTCATTCAAGTTTATATCTGAGCGC
>JAJFHW010000295.1 GCA_021775385.1 Hyphomicrobiales bacterium
TTAAAAACGAATAACAATGCCGGTTTTGCGGAACTAACTTTAATTTTGGTTAAAGTTCATATCTCTTAAAATCATAGCCAACTGAGGCTTCAAATATAATTCTGGCAAACTATAGAAAAAAGAACATATCTTCAAACAATAAATTTTATGCATAGAAGCAGTAATCTTCTTTGAGGCTTTCTATGAAAATCTTAGCAAAAAAGCCCTAAAATTACAAAAAATTGCATGAAATATTGTATGTAATGCCTTAACTTTAAGTGCGAACACCTTGAGCTAACTCAGATATAAGTGTTTTTACACGACCAACAAGTCCCTCACGAGGGCTTCCATCCTCGTTTAAGTTCGCTTCAATTGTACGCACAATAGCAGAACCAACCACTGCACCAGCAGCACCAGCCGTTATTTCACGCACCTGTACAGCAGATTTAACGCCAAATCCAACCGCAATCGGTAATTCTGTTTGCGCCTGTATCCGGGCAACATTTTTCAGCACATCAGAAATATCAGGCGCATTCACGCCAGTAATCCCTGTCACAGAGACATAATAGAGAAACCCGCTGGTATTTTGTAAAACCATCGGCAAACGCTCATCATCTGTTGTCGGCGTTGCTAAGCGAATAAAGTTAAGACCTATATTCATTGCTGGAATACAAAGTTCTTCATCAGCTTCAGGTGGAACGTCAACCACAATCAAACCATCAACACCTGCCTCTTTGGCGTCAGTAACAAATCTCTCAGCACCATAATGATAAATAGGGTTGAAATATCCCATTAAAACTAGAGGGGTATCAGGTTCTGTTTTGCGAAATTCTCGCACCATCTCAAGCGTCTTGATCATATTCTGACCATTTGCCAAAGCCCGCTCGGAAGCGAGTTGAATGGCTGGACCATCAGCCATCGGGTCAGAAAACGGCATGCCCAATTCAATGATATCCGCACCAGCACCGGGTAATGATTTTAAGATCTCTAATGAGACATCATATGTCGGGTCGCCAGCGGTGATAAAGGTTATAAGGGCACCTCGGTTCTCAGATTTTAATTTTTCAAACCGGGCATCAATTCGTGTTTTTATTGTCATAATTCTTGGTCTCACCCTTTAAATATCCATGCCCAAATGCTCTGCGACTGCAAACACATCCTTATCACCCCGGCCACAAAGGTTCATCACAAGCAAATGGTCCTCAGGTAAAGTAGGCGCTAGCTTCTTCACGAAGCCAAGAGCATGAGAAGGCTCAAGCGCTGGGATAATACCTTCAAATTTTGAGCACATCTGAAATGCATCCAAAGCTTCTTTGTCTGTGGCAGATACATAATTGACCCGGCCAATATCTTTCAACCAGGAATGCTCCGGCCCAATACCAGGATAATCAAGCCCAGCTGAAATAGAGTGGCCTTCTAAAATTTGACCATCATCATCTTGCAATAAATAAGTACGGTTACCATGCAGAACACCAGGCTGGCCGCCATTTAGCGAAGCAGCATGATCAGGCCCATCAAGCCCGCGGCCAGCTGCTTCAACACCATAAATATCTATTTGTTTGTCATCAAGGAAGGGGTGGAAAAGACCAATTGCATTGGAGCCACCTCCAATGCAAGCCACAAGACTATCCGGCAAACGACCTTCAGCTTCCATCATCTGTGTCCGAACTTCGCGGCCAATAACCGATTGAAAGTCACGTACTAACTGAGGGTAGGGATGCGGTCCAGCAGCTGTGCCGATGATGTAGAATGTATCATCAACATTTGTTACCCAATCACGCAGTGCTTCATTCATTGCATCTTTTAAAGTGCCACGGCCAGCGGTAACAGGGCGAATTTCTGCACCAAGCATTTTCATCCGGAATACATTCGGGCTCTGCCGCTCAACATCCATAGCGCCCATAAAGACCGTACAAGGGAGGTTAAAACGAGCTGCCACGGTGGCAACGGCAACGCCGTGCTGCCCGGCACCAGTTTCAGCAATAATGCGTGTCTTACCCATACGCTTCGCTAGCAAGATTTGCCCCAGGCAATTATTAATCTTGTGCGAGCCAGTGTGATTAAGTTCATCGCGCTTAAAGTAAATTTTCGCACCGCCCAAATGCTCAGTTAAACGCTCCGCATGATAGAGCACGCTAGGGCGTCCGGCATAATATTTAAGGAGATAATCAAGCTCTTTTTGAAACTCTGGGTCAGCCTTTGCTTCATCATAAAATTTTTCAAGTTCAAGAATAAGCGGCATCAGAGTCTCAGCCACGAAGCGACCACCAAAAAGTCCGAAGTGTCCCTTGTCATCAGGGCCGTTCATCAAACTGTTTGTTAAATTATCTACTTGTGTCATAGGACTGAAATCCTTCTTAAATTTATTGTCTACGGGTATTCTTTTAGTTGCTACCCTGTTTACTTGCATGAATAAAGGCTTTGATAAGCGCTTCATCCTTAACTCCGGGCGACGTCTCAACACCAGATGAAACATCAATAATTGAGGCGCCTGTTAAATTAATTGCTTTTGAAATATTTTCCGCGGTTAACCCACCCGATAGCATAAAGTTCCGGTTCTCTTTTTGACCCTTTAAAGCAGTCCAGTCAAATGGAATTCCATTTCCTCCAGGCAAACAGGTAAGTTTAGGGTCAGCTTTCGCATCAAATAAAATAATTTCAGCTACTGGGTAATCATCAGCTAAAGTGGCATCATCGGCACTAGAAACACCAATAGCTTTAATAAGAGGTATCTGGAAAAGTTCAGATATTTCCTGAGCTCTCTCAGCTGTCTCGGTACCATGTAATTGCAGATAGTCTGGTTGGACCTCTTTTATCAATGCCGCGAATTCATCATTTGAAGCATTTACAACCAGAGCAACAATTTTAGGCGGCACCTCATTTGAGGCCTGTCGTGCAAACTCAGCCAGTTCTTTAGCTTGAGAAATACTGACATTCCGAGGACTTTTTGGGAAAAACACGAGACCAATAAAATCAGCGCCGGCCTCTATGGCAGCGTTTAAAATATCTTTGTCTTTAATACCACAAATCTTAACTTGCAAAGGAGTGTCCTCAAGCTGTGTATTGACTGCATTTGGTTGCTGAGTTTTGTATTATAAATAAAAAAAGCTAGCTTCTTTTATTTTGGAGCCGGTAGAGCTGATGGCGCATTTGTAGCTAACTCACGGCTCAACCGTTCTGCTTCTTTTCGCCATTCTTGCGCTTCGTGGCTGCGTAGTTTGGCAGCATTGCGCCACTTGCTTTGTCCCGTCCAGGCTGCAAATCCACCTATTAAAACACCTATTAAAAGCGCACCGAAGAGAAAGGCAAAAAAGGGAGCGTCTATCGCAAGAAGAGGTGTCTCAGGCGACAAAGGATCAAGAGCAAGACGAACCATATGACGGTTCGCCACAGCAATAGAAATTAAAATAATAGCCAATGGAATGAAAAAAAGCAGGTTTAAAAGTTTCTTGAGCACGAAAAAGACCTCAATTTTATAAAATCAAATATTAAGATATATATCTAGCAAATTTAAAAGATAAAACAACCAGATCTGATTCAATTAAATCGGATTTCAATTTATAATTGTATACAGCCTCTAAGCACAATGTTCTTTTAGTAGAGAGTTCTTTTTTCTAAGCTGTACATTTGAAAGATAACAACCCAAAGGCATAATCACTTGACCCATGCGTAACGTAATTAGATGGTCATGGGTATTTAGGCAGTTAAAGCAGTCATTAGTTTCTTCAATACTAGATTTATGACTAGTCTCAAACCATTGATCTTTCTTTTGAAAGTTTGCTTATGAACCATTTGTCAGTAAAATATTTTTCCAGACAAGTCATCTACCGGACAAGGTTTTCAAAATGTGCAGGTATTTTCCAAATCGTTCATATTAACAACCAACCGTGTGCCAGTCATCAATAGAGTATTTGAAATGAGCAGTATTAACTTGCGTCAAATGGTTCATCAAAAGTTGCTGGATCAACAGCACTTTAAAATTTCAAAAACTTAGTAAAAAAGCAAAAAACTTTTAGCCATCATATTCGGCATTTAATCTTTCACGTAGCTCTTTACCTGTCTTGAAAAAAGGAACAAATTTTTCTTCAACACTCACAGGCTTACCGGTGCGCGGGTTCCGCCCTTTTCTGGCCGGACGGTGTTTAACTGTAAAAGCGCCAAACCCTCTAAGTTCAACACGTCCACCATTTTCAAGTGCAGCAATGATTTCATCAAAAATGACATTGACGATTTTATCAACGTCACGATGAAATAAATGTGGATTTGCAGCAGCAATTTTTTGAATAAGTTCAGACTTTATCATCAGGTGCCCCGTCATTATTTTAATCCTTAAGTATTTTTACTTTAGCAAACTTTTATCAGGGGTGCCATTTCGAAATTAATTTACCTGAATGCCGAGCGCTAATTAAACCGTTCTGTGACATATTTTGTAAATAAGGCTTTAGATCAAAGCCTAGAAGGCCTGCAATATAAAGACTTGTACGCCCAAAAATTCCACCAGATTGATTTGTCTCTTGGTTCCAGTCTATGATTGGTAGGTAACTCGGAATTTTTTTGGCCTTAGAAAGCCAGTTCAAAGCCTGCTCTTCACTGCCAATTTCATCGATTAAGCCATATTTTAAAGCTTGCCGGCCAGAATAAATGCTGCCCTCCATAAATCCTGGTATTTGCGCGGGTTGGATTTTACGGCGCTTCACAACCAAATCAACAAACCATTTATGACTTTCAGAAATCATATCTTGCGTTGAAGAACGACCAAATTCATCGAGAGGTTGAAAGGGAGAAGGCACCGCTTTGAGATTTCCGCTTTTCATTTCATTCATTTTTACACCGAGCTTATCCATCATAGTCGAGACCTCAGCCCATTGCATTATCACACCAACAGAGCCTGTAATGCTGTTACTACGCGCAATGATATGCTCGGCAGCCACACCAGACATATAAGCAGCCGAAGTTGCCATGGTCCCAAATAACGCTACGACAGGACGATCTTTGGCAATACGGCTCAAATCTTCATAAAGAGCCTCACCACCTGTTGTGGTGCCACCTGGGCTATTAAATTTCACGATGAGAGCTTTAACTGATTTGTCTGCAGCCATTTTCTTAAGCATATCGGCTCGGGCTTTATCCTCAAGGATGACACCAGAAATTTCAATACGAGCGATCTGGTCTGCCATACCTAGATTAGCAGCAAAATTCTTATTAAGCGTAATAAGGCTAAAAAGCCCAAGAATTGCTACGGCAATGGCAATAAAACGCCAAGCCATTAGCTTCTTTTTTAGCTTCCGTCGATCTAGTATAAATTCAGGTTGTTCTGACATGCACGCGTAACTTTCTCAATTAATTTAATGCATATGAATGTGTTGCCCATAATAAGGCAATTTTTCCTTTCGGCGCAACAACTACCTAATAATATTAGTAAAAAGTGACCTTAAAGTGAATAATATTACTCAAATAGGGAGACATAAAATGACTCATGAGAGAGAATAACAACTTTACAATCTACCATACTCGAAAATGCAGAACTCTGTACCTTTGTCACTTCAGTCGTTTTTTTGTAGTGTTAAGCACAAAATAGAATTTTTCCCAGAGCTCTAGTCAAAATCCATAAGTATAAGGCCTCCAATTCTTAGAATTACAACGTTATAGAGTTGCGCCATCGCCATCTACAAAAGAAGTTTTCACTGACTATCCGCCCCCCAAATAAAAAAACACCAGACCAATTATGCATAGGAGTGCAAATTTGATCTGGCGTTGTAGTAAAAACATAGGGTGTCACCTAAAAGTGGATTCCGGTTTTAGGAAAATGACACGCTTTAAACATAGACCCA